>DATLZA010000157.1 GCA_035574235.1 Planctomycetota bacterium
CGATCGCGCCGGCGCGAAAGACGCCCGAGTCGCCGCGGGTGTAGTTTTCGAAATAGACGTCGCCGCCGTTTCCGCCGTTGCCGGTGGTGCCGGTCCCTCCGGAAAGAAGCATCTTGAGGCCGCTCACGGCGACGAGTCCGCCGAGGGCGCCCCCGCCTCCCCCTCCGCCGCCTCCGCACGCGGGAACGATCGCCGCCGCCACGACCAGGACGCCCAGACGCCCAAGAAACGCGCGCATCCTGCCCTCCGTACCAAACGTGAAAAAGAGCATCGTTCCCCGCGGGCGGGAAGACGGCCGAGTGTGCCCGGAATTCCGCCGGCTGTCAACAACAATTCTGAAAAATACCAGCAGACCCGCAGTTCAACGCGCGATGAGGTCGGCGCTGGACATCGCCCGCCCGCCGTGGTATCGTACGTCGTCGTGAACCCGATCCGGCCCCGATCCTGGACGGCCCTCGTCTGGGCGGCCTTCCTTCTGGCGGCCCCGCTCGCCGCCGCCGTTCACGCGGCCGAAGCCCACCGGGACGCCGGGCCCCCTCCCTGTGAAGATACCTCTCTCCATCTCTGCGCCTCCAAGCCGGAACCCCACGCCGACGCCTGCCTCCTTTGCCGCGCGGCCTCGGAACGGGCCGCGCCGGAACCTCTCGCGATCCGAACCGGCTGCGTTCCCGACGAACCCGCGCCCGAGGCCGCCCCCGGCGGCCCGGTCGCGCCGGCGCTTTTCCCCTCCTCCGCCCCCCGCGCCCCTCCCGCGGACGCCCGCTAGATCCGGCGTCCGATGACCGTTTCTTCAACGTTCACAGGGAGGGATCATGCTCTCACCGATCCTTGTTCTTCTCCTCCTCCGTCAGGATCCCGCCGCTCAGGACCGGGACCTCCGCGAGAAGGTCGAAGCGCTCGAGCGCAAAGTGCAGGAGCTCGAGCGCAAACAGGCCGATACCGTCTCCGCCAACCCGCTCAACGTCCTTAATCCCACGATCACGGTCTTCGGAAACCTCCTCTGGAGGCTCGACGACCGCGATCTCGTCACCGAAGAGGGCGACGAGATCGACGACACCGTCAACCTCCGCGAAGTCGAGCTCGACTTCCGCGCGGCGATCGATCCCTACGCCGACGGCGTGGCCATCGTCGCGATCGAGTCCGAAGTCCCCGGGGAGTTCGAAGTCGCCATGGAAGAGCTCCTCGTCAACATCAAGTCGCTCCCCGTGGGGTTCTGGGAAAGCCCGCCCTTGGGGACCAAGATTACGCTCGGTCGCATGCGCACCGAGTTCGGACGCAACAACCGGCTTCACCTTCACGACCTGCCCCAGCTCAACCGGCCGCCGGCGGTCGAACAGTTCCTCGGCGAGGAAGGCCACGCCGCCACCGGCGCCTCGGCCCAGATGTTCCTGCCTTCGCCGGGCGACACCGCCCTCGAACTCACCCTCCAGGGCTTCCAAGGGGGCAACGTTCCGCTGGCCCAGGAACGCAGCCGCCCCGCCTGGCTGGCCAACCTCCGGTTTTTCCTGCCCCTGACCGACGAGCATTCCTTCGACGTGGCCCTCATCGGCTTCTACGGGCACAACGACCCGGACGGCCGGCGCCAGAGCCGCGCGGCAAGTCTCGACTGGCTCTATCGGTGGAAACCCCTCCGCGCGGGCCAGTCCCGATCCTTCCTCCTGGGCGGCCAGTTCTTCTACGCCCGCCACGAATTCGAAATCGACACCGACGGAGACGACATCCCCGACACGGGCGCGGCGGAATCGCCCTTCGGCTACTACGTCTGGGCGCAGGTTCAGATCTCCCGGCCCCTCTACGTCGGCGTCCGCTGGGACCGGACGGACGTCCTCACCGAAGAGGAATCCTATCTCCGCCGCGTCCAGCCGTACGTGAGCTGGTACCTGAGCGAGTTCTTCCGCCTCCGCGTCGCCTACGAGCACACGTGGAGCAACCTCGAGGAGGAAGACGGACTCGACTCCGTCCTCTTCGAGGCCAACGTGGTTTTCGGATCCCATCCTCCCGAACCTTTCTGGGTGAACAAATGAGAATCACCGTCCTGGCGCTCCTGGCGGCCGCGTCCGCGGCCGCCCAGGAGGCGCCCAAGAAGAAAGTCTTGTGCACGCTGCCGGTCCTGGAGTCTCTCGTCCGCGAAGTGGGCGGCGACGCCTTCGACGTCGGCTCCCTCTCCCGGCCCGACCAGGACCCGCATTTCGTCTCCCCCACGCCTTCCCTCATGAAAAAGCTCCGCGAGGCGGATCTTTTCATCCAGATCGGCCTCCAGCTGGAGCTCTGGGCCGACCCGGTGGCCGACGGCTCGGGCAATCCGCGCGTCCAGAAGGGGGGCCCCGGGAGAATCACGGCCTCCGCGGGCATCCCCCGCGAGGAGGTTCCCAAGGTCCTTTCCCGCGCCGAAGGGGACGTCCACCCCGAAGGGAATCCGCATCTCTGGCTCGATCCTCTCCGCGCCAAGGCGATCGCCGAGAACATCGCCCGCGCGCTCGAGGCCGCGGCGCCCGAGCGCAAGGCCGAGATCGAGGCGCGCCTGAAGCGTTTCAAGGACCGGATCGACGAAGCCGTCTTCGGCGCCGACCTCGTCCGCGAGGCCGGCGGCGCCGCGCTCACGCGGCGGGCGCTCGACGGGACGCTGGCGGCCTGGCTCGAGGAGCGCAAGCTCTCCGACAGGCTCGGCGGCTGGCTCCGCAAAGCCGCGCCGCTGCGCGGCCGCAAGGTCGTGGAGTTCCATCGCACCTGGGTCTACTTCGCGCGCCTCTTCGGACTGGAGATCGTCGGAAGCGTCGAACCCAAGCCCGGCATCGCCCCCGGACCCCAGCACCTGGCGCGCCTGCGCGAACTTCTCCGCCAGGGAGGCGCGGGCCTCATCCTCGTCGAAAACTACCAGGACCTTTCGAATCCCCGAGCGCTCGAGGAGCAGACGGGCGTCCGGATGGTCGTTCTGCCCACCCAGCCGGGGGGCGAACCCGGAACGGAGGATTACTTCAAGATGATCGATTTCATCCTCGGCCGACTTTTGGAGGGCGCCAAGGACCGATGAACCTCCAGCCGTTCCCGTGGTGGTTTTATCCGCTCCTCATGTGCCTGGTCCTGACGGGGATCCACGGCTACCTGGGGATCCACGTTCTCACGCGCAAGGTCATCTTCGTGGACCTGGCCATGGCGCAGATAGCGGCCTTGGGGGCGGCGTACGCGGTCTTCCTGGGGTACGACCCCCGGGACCCCGCGGACGCCGTCCCCCTTTATCTCTTCTCGCTCGCCTTCACGCTGGCCGGGGCGGCGGTGATCGCTCTCACCCGGATGCGCCGGGAGCGGATTCCTCACGAGGCTTTGATCGGGATCGTCTACGCCTCGGCCTCGGCGCTTTCGCTTCTGGTGCTCTCCAAAGCCGCCGGCGAAGCCGAACAGATCAAACACATGCTGGTGGGAAACCTCCTGGTCGTGACGCCGGCCAAGGTGGGAGTGACCGCCGCCATCTACGCGGCGATCGGTGCTTTCCACTATATATACAGGGACCGCTTCCTGAAGATCTCCCGGGATCCCGAGGCGGCCGAACAGGAGGGGATCCGGGTCCGGTTCTGGGACTTTCTCTTCTACGTCTCCTTCGGCGTCGTCATCACAAGCTCCGTTTCGATCGCCGGGGTGCTTTTGGTCTTCAGCTACCTTGTCGTCCCCGGCGTGATCGCGACCCTCTACGCGCCAGGAACCCGGGAGCGGATTCTTCTGGCCTGGGGGGCGGGGACGGCCGTGAGCGTTCTCGGAATGGCCGCTTCGAGCGCGGGGGATCTCCCGACGGGGCCCACGATTGTGGCGGCGTTTGCGGCGGCGCTCGCGGGGGCCGGGGCGGTCCACTACGTGCGTTCGCGGACGCCGCGCGGGGCGGCACTGGCGCGCCTCGCGGGGGTCGCGGCGGGAAGCCTTCTGGTTCTTTGGGCTTCCACGTTTCTCCGAAAGGAGGAAGAGCACCACCACCACGAAGACGAACATACCCGCCTCGTGGAGGCGCTCGGTTCGGAGGATCCAACCCGCGTCATCGACGCGATCGATCACCTGGCCGACGCCAAGGATCCCCACGCGGTCGAGCCCCTGATTCAGACCCTCCGGACGGCCCGCAACGATCTCATCCTCGAGCACGCGGCGCACGCGCTGGCCAAGATCGGCCGTCCGGAAGCGGCGCCGGCGCTGCGGGAGGCTGCGGCGCGGCCGGAGCTCGATCCCGCGCTGCGGCTGGATCTGGCGCGGTCGGTTCTGGATCTGCGCGACCCGGCGGGCCTGGAAATCCTCATCCGGGTGCTGGAGGAGAATCCTCCCGCGGCGGTGCGCCGCGACGCGCTGGAGCTTTTCCGGGAGCGCACCGGGCTTCGAACCCTTCCGGAAACGCCGGAGGAGCTTCGCCGGTGGTGGGCCCGGCGGGGGGCGTCCCTGCGCTGGCGCGAGGAAACCCGCCGGTTCGAGTGATCACTCCGGCAGGTGCCGGCGCGGCGAGAAAAGGTCCACCGGCAGGTCCGTGCGTCCGTCGAGGATCATGTCCGCCGCCGCGCGGGCGGCGACCGCGGCGAAGGCCGGGTCGTGTCCGTGAAAGCCGGCCGCCACGTAGACGTTCACCGATCCCGGGACCGGCCCCACGCTCGGAAGCTCGTCGCAGCTCCAGCCCAGGATCGCGGCCCACCGGTGGGTCACGCGCCGCCGCGCCGCCGAGGGAAAGCAGGCGGCCAGGAAGGATTCGATCGCGCGCTGGACGGGTTCCGTGGGGCGCTCGGCCCGGGTCAGCTCCTGGTCGATCGCCGCGCGGCGGCCGCCCGAGGCGAGAATCCGCCCGTCCGGGAGCTGCCGGAGGTGCTCGAAGCCGAAGTCGGCCGTCACGGGCGCCGGAAGGATCCGCTCCGGAACGGGTTCGGTCGCCAGCATCTGCGCGCGCATGCCGACGAGGGCGCCTTCGAAGAAGGGGTGAAGAAGCGGCGTTTCGGCGCCCGCCGCCAGAAGGAGCATCGCCGCGCGGACGCGCCCCCGCTCGGTGTGGATCGTGACGCGGTCCGGCGCCGGCTCCAGGCGGAGCGCGCGCGTGCGTTCGAAGATCCGCGCCCCGCGCCGCTCGGCGGCCGAGGCGAGTCCCCGCGCGAGTCGCGCGGGGTGGACTTCGCCGTCGTCGGGGGCGAAGAGTCCCCCCCGGAAGCCCGCGCCGGGGAAAAGCCGCGCCGCGGCGGTGTCGTCGAGAAGTTCGGCGCGGAAGCCGTCCTCCGCCAGGAGCCGGGCGCTTTTTTCGAGCGCGCGGAATTCCTGGTCGCTCGGGGCCATGACGTAGCGTCCGCGGCGGGCGTAGCCGCAGTCGATTCCCTCTTCTTCCATCGCGCGCCGGAGGAGCGCGTGGTTTTCGGCGGCGAGGCGCCCGAGGATTCGGGCGCGCTCGCGGCCGTGGTCCTTGACGGCGATCGCGTAGGCGGTCGGGGGCCCGGCGGGAAGGAGTCCCAGGAGACGGCCCGCGGCGCCGCCGGCGATCTCGCCCCGCTCGAGGAGAATCGTCCGGGCGCCGCGGGCGGCCAGGAACCCGGCGGCGGCGGTTCCGGCGAGGCCGCCCCCCACGACCGCCACGTCCGCCTCCGCGTCCCCTTCGAGGGGCGGGCGGGGGACGTAGGCGGGGCGGAGTTCGTCGAGCCAGAAGGAGGAACCGGACGCCGGGGTCATGAAGCCGGGACGGAGGACGCCTTGAGGGCCCGCAGGGCGGCGTCGGTCTGGGCCACGCGGAAGATGGCGGCGGACTGTCCGGCGCCGGTACTGGAGGCGTACGAGTAGAGGATGTTGATGCCCGCCTTGGCGAAGCGGTCGGCCATGCGGGCGCCCATGCCCTTGCCCGCCGCGCCGCGGATGACGATGACGGGGTTCGCCGTGCACGCGTAGCCGGCCCGCTCCAGGGCCGCCTGCGCGCGGTCGGGATTGTCGGGAACGATGAGGATTTCGGCGCCGTCGATGTCGCCGCGGTGTTCGTACCCGCAGAAGGCGATGACGTTGGCGCCCGCCTGGGAGACGAGCCCCAGGACGTGCGCCAGCTCCCCGACTTGGCTTTTGACGGGGACCGTGAGTTCCGTCATCTTCCGGATGCTCATCGCGCGGTCCTCCTCTATAGAACAGGGCTTCTGATCCCAGTATAGGGGGCGGCAGGGGAGCGTCAAGGCGGGCGGCCATGTTACGGCCGCGCGCGGTCGCGTTACGTTTCGTAACGGCGTCTCGGGGCGCTCCGGGGACGTTCGCTGGCACGTCGCTTGCTCTTCCTGGGGCGTGAGGTTGGCGACTCCGGGCGAGTCGGTGGAGGTGACGCGTGGCGAACTTCAACAGCGTGGTCGTGGTCGGGCGGTTGACGCGGGATCCGGAGCTGCGCTACACGCCGAGCGGGGCTCCCGTCTGCAGCTTCAGCATCGCGACGTCGCGCCGGTACGTCAAGGAGGACGGCCAGCGGGCGGAGGCGACGACGTTCCTGGACGTGGACGTCTGGCGGCGGATGGCGGAGATCTGCAAGCAGTTTCTTCGCAAGGGGCGGGAGGTGCTGGTGCTGGGAAGCCTCCGGCAGTCGCGCTGGAAGGATCCGAAGACGCAGGAGTCGCGTTCCCGGATCCGGATCGTCGCGCAGCAGGTGCAGTTCCTGGGCGGGCGGCGGGAGGCGCAGGGCGATGCCGCGGCCGGGACGCCGGAGGAGTCCGGCCCGGAGCCCGAGGAGGAGTAGCCCGAGAGGTGAAGGCTTGTCCGCCGCGGGCCGGCGCGGCGGGCCACGGGTCGTGGAGGATTCCGGCGCGAACGGCAGAGGCAAGGCGGGCGGGGCTCCCGCGAGCGGGGCCCTCTCCGGGAGCCGCCGCCGCCTTGAGGCGGGCGCGTCGTGGTCCAACCGTTCAAGAGGAGCGAATCACGAATGGCGAATGCCGAATCACAGGGTGCGCCCCCTCCGAGCTGCTCCCTCGGCGAGGGGCGCGGGGGAGATTCCCCGCTTTTGGAGGTTCGTGATTCGTGGCCGGCCCCGGAACGCCCGGGCTATCGCTTGCGGGTCTGTGCCCAGCGGAGGATGCTCTGAGTCAGGCTGATCAGCACCGGGCGCACGGACGGGTCCGAGCGGCGGATGAGGTTGAGGATCGCCTCCTCGTCGAGCCGCTCGGTGGGCCGGGCGTCCTTGAGCGCGAAGAGGAAAGGCTCGTAGGGCTCGACGCCGAGGGCGCGGACGATGCGTTCGATGTTGTCGATGGTGATGTTGCGTTCGCCGCGTTCGACGCCGCCCAGGTATTTGTAGTCCATGCCGGCCCGATGCGCGAGCTGTTCCTGGGTGAGACCGGCGGCTTTTCGAAGCTGGCGGAGGCGCGCGCCGAAGCGCGCGCGGAAGGCCTCCATGGGCGCCCTCTCCTGTATCGGGGTAGCATAGAAGGTTTCGGAACTCCGAAAAACTCCTTATGAAGAGTATTCTGGGTGATTCAGATACATGGTTACCAGGGTGGGGGATCTCGAGGAGGTCGTCGAGGAGAACGGGAGGAAGGGAGAGCACTCCAGGATCATAGGTGTGGGGAGCGAGGGAGTCGAGAATTTCACGAGGAGAGAGATGACCT
>DATLZA010000158.1 GCA_035574235.1 Planctomycetota bacterium
CTCGGTAAAGGCCACCACCGACGGAGTCAGGTGAGACCCGTGCTTATTGGGAATGACCTTGACTTCGTTGCCCTCCACCACCGCCACCACCGAGTTGGTCGTCCCCAGGTCGATCCCGACGATCTTGCCCATGTTGCCTCCCAAGGGGCGGGGAGGACGGACCTCCGGGCGGAACCTCTCCGGGGTCCGTCTCTCCCCCCGAAGGAGCCGCGGGGGACGGGCGAAGTTACGGTCGGGACGGCGCCCCCATCCGGAAGGCCGTCGCGGTATACTAAGGTCACGAGGACCGAAGCGCGAAGGGCGGGGCGGGAATTCCGCCGGCGATTCGGCGTGCGCACCGTGAACTTTATGGAAACACCGAGCGAGATGCCGGACCCGGCTGAAGACCGCGACATCCGACTGGGAAGTCTGGCGCTTCGGGCGCGGCTGGTGACGCCCGCCCAGCTCAAAGAAGCGCTTTCGCTGCAGGCGCGGGAAGCCACCGAAGGGCGGATGCCGCGGCAGCTCGGCCTGATCCTGCTTTCGATGGGCCTGCTGACGGAGGAGCAGCTCCTGCGTCTTCTCAACGAGCAGCAGAAGCTGCGCGGCCGCGGTCCGTGAAAGAAAAACCCCTCCTCCCCGGCGGGGAGGAGGGGTGCGATGCGCGCGTCCCGGACTACGGGTCGTAGTAGAGGAAGAACTCGTAGGGATGCGGCCGCAGGCGGATCGCGTCGATTTCCTTCTTCTTGAGCGCGATCCAGGTATCGATCACGTCCTGCGTGAAGACGTCGCCCTTGAGGAGGAACTCGTGGTCCTCTTCCAGGGCGGCGATGGCCTCCTGGAGGGACCCGGGGACCTGCTTGACCTTCTTGGCCTCCTCGGGCGCGAGCTCGTAGATGTTGACGTCCAGCGGCTCGCCCGGATCGATCTTGTTCTGGATGCCGTCGAGGCCCGCCATGAGGATGGCGGCGAAGGTGAGGTACGGGTTGGACATCGGGTCCGGGGCCCGGAACTCGACCCGCTTGGCGGCGGGGCTGTCGGAGTACATCGGAATGCGGCAGACCGCCGACCGGTTGCGGCGCGAGTAGGCCAGGTTCACCGGGGCCTCGTAGCCCGGGACCAGGCGCCGGTAGCTGTTGGTCGTGGGCGAAACGATGGCCAGGAGGGCCGGCGCGTGCTTGAGGAGGCCGCCGATGTAGTGCTTGAGCGTCTCGGAGATTCCGGCGTACCCGTTCTTGTCGTAGAAGAGGGTCTGGCCGTTCTTCCAGATCGAGCTGTGGACGTGCATGCCCGAACCGTTGTCGCCGTAGAGGGGCTTGGGCATGAAGGTGGCGGTCTTGCCGAACTGGCGGGCCACGTTGCGGACGATGTACCGGTACCAGAGGCACTGGTCGGCCATCTTCGTCAGCGTCGTGAACTTCATGTCGATCTCGCACTGGCCGGCGGTGGCCACCTCGGCGTGATGGATCTCGACGCGGATGCCCGCCTCTTCCATCTTGTTGATGATGGTGGAACGGATGTCCTGGAGGTGGTCGGTCGGCGGGACGGGGAAGTACCCTTCCTTGTTGCGGGGCCGGAAGCCGAGGTTCGGCGCGCCGTTGTTCTCACGCCCGCTGTTCCAGATTCCGGCGTCCGAATCGATGTAGTAGAAACCGTAGTTCTGGCCCTGATCGAACCGGATGCTGTCGAAGATGAAGAACTCCTGCTCGGGGCCGAAGTAGCAGGTGTCGCCGATGCCGGTCTTGCGCAGGTACGCCTCGGCCTTGCGGGCGATGTAGCGCGGATCGCGCGTGTATTCCTCTCCCGAGATCGGATCGCGGACGTCGCAGACGAGGGAAAGCGTGGGGACCTGGAGGATGGGGTCCACCGTCGCCGAATCGATGTCCGGGAAGAGCAGCATGTCGCTCTCGTCGATCGTCTGGAAGCCGCGGATCGACGAGCCGTCGAAGCCGATACCGTCGTTGAAGAGGCCCTCGTTGAACTCGTGCCGCGTGATCGAGAAATGCTGCCAGGTGCCCAGGAGATCCACGAACCGCAGGTCGATGATGCGGATCCCCTTCTTGTCCATCAGCTCGTTCAGGGCCGCGACCTTGGCCGCCAGCCCCGGCCCGGCGCTCTTTTTCGGAGCGGCCGTTACCGCGTTTTTCTTCGCCATGGCAATCCCCTCGTGGCCAACGAAACCCAACCCCACACAAAAAAACGGCGCCATGCCGGGACTCGTCCTCGAATCCCCGCAAGGCGCCGTTGCCTTACTGGGGGCGGTATTATAGGTCGGCCGGTTCTTCAGTCAAGGCAAATGAAACCCGCGTCCGGGCGCTTCCCTCGCGCGCCCGGATCGTCTATGTATAGACCGTGGGCTTCGGACACCTGTACGTGGACGCGGACCCGGAAGCGGTGGCGGCGGGGATCGCGCGTCACCTCGCGGGACTGGGCTTCGCGCGCTCGGTCATGACCCCCGAGCGGCATCCCCGCCGCATGAAACAGATCCGCGAGGACCGCACGCGTCTTTATTGGATCTCGCCGCGCCTGGGCCGCTGGACGGGGGTGTTCGAATTCCGCTACTACTCGAACGAGGCGCGCGAGCGCTGGGGCTACACGGACGAGGCGCTGGCGCAGGCGCTGTCGCGCGAACTGGGCGAAACCTGGCGGATGGAGGTCCTGGACGGGGCGGGCTTCTGGCTCTGGGCACGCTACGTCGGCGGCCGGGAGACGGAGGGAGGCGCCTATCAGGACACGCCGGACGGGCGATCGGCGGACCCGGCCCATCCGCGATACGCCCTCAACCGCATCATCGAGCGCGAAGGGTTCCGGAACGTGGGCCTGGCGTACGAGCACATTCCCGGCCCTTTCGTGGCGCCGATCGAAAACGTCCCCCAAAGCGCCCAGGGAATCGAGGGCTACGAGGGGTTCCGGCACCTGGCGTTCGAGAGGACCGAGGGGGGATCGCCCTGACCCGGGAGGATCAGACTTCCATCACTTCCTTGGTCTTGCGGTCCACGTGATCCTGGACCTTGGCCTCGTAATCCTTGATGAGCCGGTCGATCTCGTCCTTGGTCCGCTTGGCGTCGTCCTCGGACATCTGCCGCGCCTTTTCCTCGGACTCGACCTGGGCGTTGGCGTCGCGGCGGATGTTGCGCAGCGCCACCTTGGCTTTTTCCCCGAGCTCCTTGACCATCTTGGACATCTGACGGCGGCGTTCTTCCGACAGCGGCGGAACCGCCAGGCGGACGAGCTTGCCGTCGGTCTGAGGAGTGAGTCCCACTTCGGACTTCTGGATCGCCTTGACGATGGCGTCGACCGCCCCGGGGTCGAAGGGCTTGACCATGATCATGCGGGGTTCCGGCACGGTGATCGAGGCCAGGGACTTCAGCGGCGTGGGCGTGCCGTAGTAGTCCACCTTGATGCCTTCCACGAGACCCGCGGAGGCCCGGCCCGTGCGGACGGCCTTGAGCTCGTCCGCCAGAACGGCGACCGCCTTTTCCATGCGGTCCTCGGCTTCCAGGACGATGTCGTCGTAGGGCATGGCGGCTACCTCTTGTGGGCTTTCCGGAGCGCCCGCTCGGGGGCGGGGGCGCCCGCGACGGTCTCCTCGTCGGCGATCAGCGTCCCGATCGCCTCTCCCCGCACGGCGCGGACGATGTTCCCGTCCCGCCGGAGATTGAAAACGATGATGGGCAGTCCGTGCTCCATGCACATCGAGATGGCCGTGACGTCCATGACGCCGAGGCGCCGGTTGAGGACGTCGAGGTACGTCAGGCGCTCGATCTTGCGGGCCTTGGGGTTCTTGTGAGGGTCGTCGGTGTAGACCCCGTCCACCTTGGACGCCTTCAGAAGCACGTCGCACCCGAGTTCCGTGGCGCGCAGGGCGGCGGCGGTGTCGGTCGTGAAATGGGGATTTCCGGTGCCGGCGGCCAGGATGACGGCGCGTCCCTTTTCCATGTGCCGCATGGCCCGCCGGCGGATCCAGGGCTCCGCCACGGAATGCACGCCGATGGCCGTCAGCACGCGCGTGGGGACGGCCATGTGCTCGAGCACGTCCTGAAGCGCCAGCGCGTTGATGACCGTGGCGAGCATCCCCATGTAATCGCCGGTGGCCTGGGAGACGCCGTGGCGGGAAATCTCGCCGCCGCGCACGATGTTGCCCCCGCCCACGACGACGGCGATCTCGGTGCCGGCGGAAGCGGCTTCCTTGATCTGGCGGGCGATGGATTGAACTTCGTCGATGTCGATGCCGTGCGCCCCTTCCTTGCAGAACGCCTCCCCGCTGATCTTCAGCAGGACGCGCTTGTACCGGGGCGTGGCCATGGGGTCGCCTACTTGCCCACTTCCATCCGGACGAACCGGCGCAAAACGATGTTCTCCTTGAGAACCCCGATCTTGGACTTGAGGAAATCCCCGTACGTCCCCTTGAACTTCTCCTCCTTCGGGAACGGCATGTGCAGGAGGCACTTCTGGGAATACAGGTTCTTCTCGAGCTTTCCTTCGAGGATCTTGGCGGCGATCTCCGGGGGCTTCCCCTTGATGTCCGCCTCGTACTTTTTCTTCTCCTCCTCGACGAGTTCCTTGGGCAGATCCTCCTTCGAGACCGCCAGGGGATCGAAGGCGGCCACCGCGATGGCCAGTTCCCGGAGGAGATCCTGGAACTCCTCGTTCTTGGCGACGAAGTCGGTCTCGCACGTCAACTCGACCATCGCGCCCACCTTGCCGGTGGTGTGGAGGTAGACGCCGATCCGCCCCTCCTTGGTCTGCTTTTCGGCGAGCTTGGCGCCGCGGTCCAGGCCCCACTTCTTGAGAAGCTCCTTGGCGCGCGCCTTGTCGCCGCCGGCTTCCTGGAGGGCGCGCTTGCACTCCATGATTCCGGCGCTGGTTTCCTGCCGGAGTTCGTTGACCTGTTTGGCGTCGATCGTCATCGCGCTAGGCTCCTGCGGTCGCCGCGGCGGGCGGAGGGGATTGGGACGGAGGGGCCGACGGCGGGGGCGGCTTGGAGGGCCCGCCCGCGCGGCTGGGGGTCGTGGCCCGGCGCGGCCGGCCGCCCTTCCCCACCGTGATGGCGCCCGGCTTCTCGGGCATCGAAATGCTGACGGCGCCGGCCTTCTGGATTTCCTCCGCCTTGGGCACGCCCACCGGATGGGCCTTCCCCTCCAGCACCGCGTCCGCCAGGCGGCTGATGATGATCTGCACGACCTTCATCGAGTCGTCGTTGCACGGGATCGGGACGTCGATCTCCTCGGGGTCTCCGTCCGTGTCGATCAGGGCCACGGTCGCCGCGCCGATCTTATGGGCCTCGGCGACGGCGATCTCCTCGTGACAGGGGTCCACCAGCACGAGACACGCCGGCAGGCGGTCCATCGTCCGCAGGCCGTCCAGGTTCCTCAGGAGCTTGCGCTTCTCCCGCTGGATCGCCGCCTGCTCCTTCTTGGAGTACCGGTTGATCGTTCCGTCCTGCTCCCACTGCTCGATTTCGCGCAGGCGCTCGAGGCGCTTGCGGATCGTCTCGTAGTTGGTGAGCGTCCCGCCGAGCCAGCGCTCCGCCACGTACGGCATCCCGCAGCGCTGGGCTTCGGCGCGGATGACGGCGCCCGCCTGCCGCTTGGTGCCGACGAAGAGGATCAGTTCTCCGCGGGCCGCCAGGTTCTTGAGGAAGTGCCACGCCTTGACCAGCCCCTTGACCGTCTGGCGGACGTCGATGATGTGGATGAGGCTCTTGCGGGCGTGGATGTAGGGAGCCATCTTAGGGTTCCACCGGCTCACGCGGTGACCATAGTGGGCCCCCGAGGCCAGAAGTTCCCGAGCGGAAATCACAAGCGACGGCGGCATTCCTTCCTCCAAAAGCAGCCGGCGGAAGTACGGCGGTTCGGAACCCGCCCCGGAGCGTGCCGGGCTCCCGGGCGGCGACGCGAGGTCGGAATCTAGCCGAAACCGCTTCGCGCTGTCAACAGTTTATTCGAGAGCCGCCTCGGAAGAAAGCGTCCCTTTCGCCCCGCGGCCCCGAAGGTCGTTGACGCTGCATGGATTATGAAATACAATACCGTCGGAGCCTGCGGGAGAGGGAAAGGAAGGACGCTTGTTCGCCGTCCTCGCCGCCGCCGCGCTCCTCCCGGCGCAGGAACCGCCCCGGATCGACGACCTGGGCGCCGAGTCCCCCGCCGTCCGAGAAGCCGCCGCCGAAGGTTTCGCCCGCCGGGGGCGCGCCGCCTGGCCCGCCCTCCAGGAGGCCGCCCGCGCTCACCCCGATCCCGAAGTCCGCGCCCGCGCCGCCGAACTCCTCCGCCGCGCCCGCCTCCGGCGCCGCCTTCCCTACCGCCTCCTCGACGAACACCCGGACGCCCTCGAAACCCTCGAGGGCTCCGGAACTCCCGCCAAAATCCGCCTCGTGCGTTCCTTGACCCGCTGCTTCGAAGAAACCTCCGACCTCCTGGAGAACTTGACCCGCGACCCGGACCCCGAAGTCGCTCTGGCCGCGGCCGAAACCCTTCAGGAAAACCGCTCGTACGAATGGATCGAGCCGATCCTGGCCGCCTACGCCGCCGAGGAGGGCCTCCGCGCCGGACGGTTCCTGGAGCTGCTCACCGCCGCCGCCTCGCGCATCCCGCCGGACACGCTCCAGGCGACGTTCCGGCAGGCCGGACCGGCCGGCCGCGTGCGCCTCGTCCACTTGGCGCTCCAGGCGGGCCTTCCTCTCCCCGTCTCCGAAACCATGCTCCGGGCCTGGCTGCGCACCGGCCCCGCTTCCGTCCGCCGGGCGGCCCTCGCCTGGCTGCGCGACCGCGTCCCCCTGGGCTCCTTCCCCGAAATCGTCCCCCTCCTGGCCGACCCCGACCCGAACGTGGCCTCCGAAGCGCTGTCCACCCTGCGCTCCCTGCGCGGGCGCCTCGACGCCGCCACGCTGGCCGCCCTGCTGGAACACGACGAGCCCGCCGTGCGCGAAGAGGCGATCCAGACCGTCCTGGCCTTCGAGGAGCGATCCCTCGCCCCGGCCCTCCGCCGGCGCCTCGAGGATCCCTCCGCCGCCGTCCGCCAGTCCGCCCTGGCGGCGCTCGGAAAGCTCGAGGGCGAGGCGGCCCTCGAATGGGCTTTCGACGTTTTCCGCAGGGATGCCGGCGAAACCCGCGAACAGGCCATGAGTCTCCTGGCGCGCCGGCCGGAATGGACCCTCCCGCGCCTCGTCGCCATGGCCGCCGACCCCGACCCCGAGCGCCGGCGCCGCGCGTACGAGCTTCGGGCCCGGATCGAAGGTCCGGCGGCCCTTCACCCGCTGAGCGCCGACCCCGAGGAATCCGTGCGCTTCTGGGCCGTGGGACAGATCCTTCGGCGCTCCGACACGCCGGGCGCGCGGCCCGCGCTGGAAGCCTTCGCGCGCGACCCGGCCGACGCGGTCCGCTTTGAAGCCGTGCGCGCCCTCGTCCGCATGGGCTGGAGCGAACATCTGCCGTCCCTGGAGACGTTCCTGGCCGGCCGCGAGTTCACGCTGCGCCACGACGCCGCCGAGACGCTCCTGGAACGACCGGGGGAAGCGCCCCTCGCGCTGGCGCGGCAGCTCCTGGCGGACGAAGATCCCGCGCTGCGCCGCCTGGCGCTCAACGCCCTGGCGGACCGGCGCGAGCCCGGGTGGACGGACCTGGCCGCGGACCTTCTGGCCCACCCCGACGGCCGCCTGCGCCGCGCCGCGGCGCATTACCTGGGCCGGGATCTCGCCGCGCGGCCCCGTCCGGAGACGGTCGCGCGCCTCGCGGCTTCCCTGGACCGGGCCGAGGACGAGACGCTCGCGCTGATCTTCCGGCTCGTCCTGGAGCACGGAGACGCCCGGTGCGCCGCTCCCCTCCGGGCCCTGCTCCTGTCCGGCCGCGCGCCGCATCCGGAACGCGCGGTCCGGACGCTGGCCGCGTGGGCCGGCCCGGAAGCGCCGGCCGAGCTGGCGGGCCTGCTCCTCCGCGACGTCTCGATGCAGGAGACCGTGCTTCTGGCCCTGCGCGAGGCGCGGCGGACATTCCCGGGCGCCGGAACGGCGGAGCTGGCCGCCGCCCTGGAAAAGCTGCGCGCCGATCCGGACCGGCGGCGCCGCCGCGCGGCGGTGGCCCTGGCGGAAGAGCTCGGACGGAGCGCGGACATCCTCCCCGCGCTGGTCGGAGATCCGGAGCCGTCCGTGCGTCACGCCGCGATCGCCGCCTGCGGGCGGCTGGGTCTGGCGGACGCCGCCGACGCCGTCGCGGCGCGTCTCGACGACGAGGATCCGGACGTCCGGATCGCCGCCGTGGGGACGCTTCTGGCCCTGCGCCCGTCCCGGCGCCCGGAGCTCGAAGCGGCCGCGGCGCGCGAGGAATGCGCCTGGGCGCGCCGTCGCATGGAACTGGCGCTGCGGCGGTGAATCCCGCGCCGGACGTCAGACGGCCCGATACTTCCGCAGGAGCCGCAGCGTCCGCTCCATGTCCGCCGCCAGAGGAGCCGTGAACTCCACGATCCGGCCGGTCGCCGGATGGGTGAAGGCGATGCTGTACGCGTGAAGCGCCTGCCGCATCAGAAGCGGCTCCTTCGGATCGTCGACCAGCGGATCCGATTCCGCCCCCAGGTCCCGCAGGAACAGCGCGTCGCGCTTCCCGTACGTCGAGTCGGCCACGCAGGGGTGCCCGATCGAAGCCATGTGGACCCGGATCTGGTGGGTCCGCCCCGTGCGCGGGGCGACTTCGACGAAGGTGAAACCCCGGAACCGCTCCAGGACCCGGTAGAAACTCGTGGCGGCCTTGCCTTCGCCCTTGCGGACCACCGCCATGCGCTCGAAGTCGCGCTTGTGACGGCCGATGTCCTTGTCGATCACGTCCTCGTCGAAGGGAACCTCGCCTTCGACGATCGCCCGGTAGCTTTTCTCGACCGTGCGCTCCTGGAACTGGCGGGTGAGTTCTCCGTGGGCCCGGAGCGTCTTGGCGGCGATGATGATGCCGCTGGTGTCCTTGTCGATCCGATGGACGATGCCGGGCTTGTAGACCTCGTCGGTTTCGGGAAGCACGCCGCAGTGATGAAGCAGCGCGTTGACGAGCGTGTCGTCCCAATGTCCGGCGGCCGGGTGGACGACGAACTGAGGCGGCTTGTTGATGGCGATGAGGTGCTCGTCCTCGTAGACGATGTCGAGCGGAATCGCGGCGGGCACCACGTGGGGCTGGAGGAGGCGCGGCATCCGGCAGACGATCCGGTCGCCCAGGTTGATCTCGTAGCTCGGCTTGGAGGGCCGGCCGTTGACCGTGATCCGGCCGTCCTTGATGAGCTTCTGAACGAGCGTGCGGGAATACTCGGGCAGCCGCTTGTGGACGTAGACGTCCAGGCGCTGGAGCACGGACTCCTTGTGGATGACGAATTCGTGCTCCACCGTCCGATCGAAATCGACTTTGACCGGCTTGGCCACGCGGGACAGATTAGCAGCCCGACCCGGGGAGTCAACGGGCGTCCTTTCCTTTTGTTGATTCGGGCCCGGGGACCTCTATAATAGCCCCTCATCCCTTCGAGGACCCCGACCATGAGACGGTTCGCGCTCCTTGTGCCCCTCCTGGCGCTGGGCGCCGCCTCCCGCGCGGGGTTCCGCCTTGAGGAGGTCCTTCCCGAGGAGACGCTCTTCTTCTTCGAGACCCCTTCCGTGGCCGATTTCCGGGAGGCCTTCCGCAAGAGCCGCCTCCAGGCGTTTCTGGACGACGAAGAGATCCGGGCGTTCGGCCGGGGGGCGGTGGAGGCCCTCCAGAAGGGGCTCGAGGGCGCCCGCAAGGACATCGAGAAGGAAACCGGCCTTTCGCTCGAGGAGATTGTGAAGCTTCCGTCGGGGCAGGCGGCGCTCGCGGTCCGGGGCCTGACCCGCGGGGATCCGCCCGGGCCGGACGCGGTCCTTTCGATCGACTGCCCCGGGCGCCGGGAGGCCGCGCTCAAGATCGCCGGCTATCTGCGGCGGCTCTACGAACGCGCCGCCGGCAGGCCCGCCGAAACCTGGAAAGCCGGGGACGTGGAGGTCACGCGGGGGGAGTTCGGACCCGGCCTGGAGGTGCACCTGGCGGTCGCGGGGGACACGCTCCTGGCGGCCACCGCGCGGGCCACGATGGAGGAGATCCTCGCGCGGCGCGCGCCGCAGTCCCTGGCCCGGGCCGCCCGATTCCAGGAAGCCCGCCGCCGGGCGGCCGCGCGGGAGGCGTTTTTCTACATCGATCTGGCGGGCCTCGTCCGGCAGGCGGAGGAGCATCTGGGCGAAGGGGAGCGCAAGACGCTCCGGGCCCTGGGCCTGCACGGTTTCACGTACGCGTGCGGCGGCCTGACGCTGGGCCCGGACCGCGCCCTCGAGCGGCTTTTCCTCGCCGCCGGCCCCGAGCGCCGCGGCCTGGCGAAATTCCTTTCCCTCAAGGGTCCCGCGCCCGGGGTCGAGGCCGCCCCCGCCGGGGCGCTCTCGTTCGTCTCCTTCTCGGTGGACGCCGCGGAGCTTTACGACACGTTCCTCGAAGTCCTCAAGAGCGCCGACGAGGCCGAGGCGGCCCGGGCCGCCGACGCCATCGACGAGTTCGAGCGGCAGGCGGGGATTTCCCTCAAGAACGACCTCTTCGCCGCGTTCGGCCCGCGCGTGTGGGCCTACGCCGCCTTTCCGCCCCACGGCCTGATCCCGGAGGCGGTCACCTGCTTCGAGATCCGCGACGCGGAGCGCTTCGAAAAGTGCCTGCAGGCGGCTCTGCGGAACCTGTCGGCCGAGCTGGGCGAGGTCTCCTTCGAAGGAACGTCGATCCGATACCTCCGGTTCCCGCGGCCGCCCGATCTGCCCGACGAGGCGCGCGCGTTCCTCTCGACGGTGTATTTCCTGCGGGACGGCGACAAGCTCTACACCAGCGGGGGGGCCTCCCTGCCGCTGGGTTTCGGCGGAGCCAACGCCCTCAAGCGCCACCTGCGGCGCGCCTCGGAACCGCGGCTGTCGGGCGCGCCGGCCGAGGGGGACGCCCGCGGGGCCTCGATGATCGCGTACGTCGACCTCGAGCAGGCCTTCCGGGCGGGATACAACACGCTCGTGCCGCTTCTGTTCGTCTTCCGGGACGCGCTCTTCCGGGGGTCGGGCCTGGAGCTTCTGAAACTTCCGCGGGGCGACGTGCTCGGCCGGCACCTGGGGCGGATGACGGCCCTGGCCGCGGTCGAGCCCGGCGGGCTGCGGGTGGACGTTCATTCGGCCGCCGGGGTGACCCTCATGGCGGCCGTCTACGCGGGAGCCGCGGCGGCGGTGGCGGTCCCGGCCGCGATGCGGGCGCGGGAAAACACGCGGCTGTCGGAATGTCAGGCGCAGTGCTCGGCCGTCTCCTTCGCCCTGGCCAGCTACCACGCGGAGCACGGGAAATACCCGGACGGGACCGGCCGCGCGCTCCTCAAGCAGCTCCGGGAGGCCGAGGAGCTCCAGGAGGAACCGCGGTGCCCGTTTTCGGGAGCGCCCTCCTTCCGGGGCCCGGCGAAAGACGTCAATCTCCTGGAGGACGGGGACGTGATTTTCTGCGACGAGCCCCGCAACCATCCCGACGGTTCGATCAACGCGCTGCGGAAAAACGGGAAGGTCGAAACGCTCCGGCCGGGCACGCCGGAGTACGAAAAGGCCCTGCGGACCACGAAGGGAAACTGAGCCGAACGACTCTATGATGCTCACCTGCGCGAAGTGCGGCCGTCGCCATCCTCTGACCGAAGAGGAAGTGGCTTTCTTTTACCCGAGGTTCTTCTGCCTGTCCTGCGGGGAGCGGATCGCGTTTCCCGTGGAGGACGAGCGGGTGCGGGAACTGCGGGCCAAGAACGACCCGGACCGCCGGCTCGCCCCGGAGGATCTGGCGGCGCTCGACGGCAAGGACCGGCCGCGCAAGGCGCTGCGGGAAGCGGGCGCCGGGGGCGGCGCGGACGGCGGTTAACGAATCGCGCCGAATCTCCCCGTTTTTCGCGAGGCGCCGCCGCGCTAATCCAGCCAGTCCTTCTCCTTGAGCTTCCGCGGCAGGTAGTCCGTGGTGAGGTAGCGGAAATCCTTGTTCGCCAGCGCGTCGAGCTCGTACTTGAGGCCGCTGGCGAGCATGTGCTTGATTTCCTTCTGCCAGTGCTTCTTCTGGAACCACGGATATCCCAGAAGCTCCCGGGCGCGTGCGACGTCCTTGTCGTTGAGCTTGATGCCCACGTTCCGGGGCAGCTTATGCTTCTCCGGATCGAAGCTCGAAAGGCCGATGAACTTCGCCTCCGGGATGGCCATCCGCTGGCTTTCGAAGGCCAGGTTGATCGAACCCTGCTTGACGACGGAGTAGATGTAGTATCCCCAGGGATCGTTGTCCACGAGGACGTAGACGGGCAGGCGGTGCTCGTCGTGGAGCCGCCGGGCCAGGCGGCGCACGCCGCGCGGCGGCTGGCCGTTCCCGGTCAGAAGGATGCAGTTGTGCCGGCGCCAGAACTTGTCCTCGGCCAGCCGGTTCCACTGCGTGCCCTTCTCGACCAGGAGCACGAAGTCCGCCGTGCACTTCTTGATCCGGATCTCCTCCGGCTCGACGATCGAGGGGACCGAATAGCCCCCCTTCCCCAGACGCGCGCAGTCCACCGTGTCCCCGGCGTCCACCAGGACCAGCGGCCCCACCACCGTCCCCGCGTTCTCGGCCCGCACATGCAGCTCCTCGCGGAGCGCGTCGAGCGTCACTTCGAGATCCTCGATGATCGGATCGCTCTCGTCCTGGGAATCGAAGGTGTTCTCCGCGGAGTCCTTCAGCGTGTGCTTGGTCCGGTAGTAGATTTCCCGCAGCGAGGTCGTCAGCTCCTGCCGCTGAAGCTCCGCCAGGGCGTCGGCCACGAGCATCGTCTGCATGAACTTCTTGGCCATGCCCAGGTTGAAGAAAGTGCGGGCCTGCCTCCCCCTGCCCATCTCGATGATCCCCTTCTTCTCGTTGAAGGAGACGTTGGAGAGGGCGCGGACGGGGATCTCGATCTTGGGGTCCTGCTTCCGGCGGGCCGCCTCGACGACGAGGTCCGCCAGGCCGACGAGCTTGTCCTCAACGCTTGCTGCCTTGGCCATCCTTCTTCTCCTTCTTGGGAGCGGGACCCCCGGCCGCCGGCGCGGCGGCGGGCGGGAGCTCCGGAACGGCCCCCTGGGCCCCCTCGGCCGTCACGATGATCGTGGACTCGCGGGGCACGGCCTCCTCTTCGTCCTTCCGGCGGCCGACGAGTTCGTCGGTCTTCTCGCCGCCGGTCAGCGAATGGGCGATCGACTGAAGCTGCTTCTTGAGCCGTTCCCCGTCGAGTTTGCCTTTCTTGAGGCGCCGGCACGCCTCGGCCACTTCCTCGATGTACGCGGCGAAGATGTTGCGCCGCTTGTACTCCAGCTGGGCGCGTTCCCGGCGCCGCACGAAGGCGGCCAGCCGCCGCCCCGCTTCGTTGAGGGCCAGACGGATCTCCTTGCGGATCTCGTCGTAGTCGGCCACCGCTTCCTTCGATTCGCTCGTGAAAGGGACCCAGACGCTGGCCATGTGGACGAAGATGACGAGCGGCCCCTGGGGCAGCGCCCCGCGCGACTGCGGAATCCCGTAGTTGCGCCACGAGGTGTCGATCACGGCCTTCGTGATCGCGCACGCCCCGGGCTGGTAGAGCAGAGGCACCCGGTTGGCGAACCGCATGAGCCGCGCCAGCGGCACCTCGCCGTCCTTCTCGGACGCCTCCCCCTCCGCCATCGGCAGGGCTTCCTCAGCCTCGACGGCGCTCCGGGCCATCGCCCCGGAACCGGTCCCGTACGCCAGCCCCACCTCGATCACGAAGGGATTGCCGCGATAGACCGCCGGCTTTCGCGTGACGGCCGTGTAGAAATCCCCCTTGATCTGCTTGTAAAGCCCGGCCAGGATCGCCTTTTCCCCGATCGGCGAAAGGCAGTCCGTGGGCGGGTTCATCAGCGGGGTCTGCTGGATGGCCCGGTAGAGGCGCTCCGCCGCCTCTCCCACGACGTTCCGCGGCCGCATCTGCGGGTCCAGCCCCGCCTTCCCGCAGATCTCCTGCGCCACCTTCGGCGACACGCGCGAGAAGTCGCTCGTCAGGAACCCGGAAAGCCAGTGGCTCTTGGTGTCCTGAAGCATCTTGAGCAGGACCCCGAGCTCGATGCCGTACGGGTGCGGCTTGATCTCCCGCGGGGCGGCGGGAAGTTCGTTCACCATCCGCTCGAAGACCGTCTTCTGCCCCTCGGGGTTGACGTACACGATCCGCGCGTGCGGGTTGGCGATCGAGGTCTGCTCCAGGAACTCGTCGACCGACGTGCGCCCCTTCTGGTAGCGGCCTTCGAGCTCGATCGACACGCTCGTCCCGTGCGGCCGGTCCCATGCGATCTCCCGGTTGGCCAGGACGCGCGGCTCGTTTTTGGCGGTGTCGATCTGGATTTCCACGTACCGCGCGGGCTTCTTCTCCCCCGTGCGGGAGATGACCCTGACGGGCTTGCCCGTGGTGAGCTGCCCGTAAAGCCCGGCGGCGGAGATGCCGATGCCCTGCTGGCCGCGGCTCATCCGGAGCCGGTGAAACTTGGATCCGTAGAGAAGCTTGGCGAAAATCCGCGCGATCTGGTCGGGGACGATTCCGGGGCCGTTGTCCGTGACGGTGACGACGAAGCGGTCCGCCTGGTAGACCGAGGGCCGCCCGCCCTCCGGAGCGGCGCCGTTTCCCGCGGGCGCCGCAGAAGCGGTTTCGGCCGCCTTGGGAACCGTTCCCCCGTTGGCGGCCACTTCGATTTTGACCTCGATCTCGGGAAGGATGCGGGCTTCTTCGCAGGCGTCGAGGGAGTTATCCACGGCCTCCTTGACGGCCGTCAGGAGCGCCTTCCGGGGGCTGTCGAACCCCAGAAGGTGCCGATTCTTGGCGAAGAATTCCGAGACGGAGATTTCCCGCTGCTTCTTGGCCAGGTCCTCGGCCGTCACCCGAACCGGGGCGGCTTCGCGGACCTCCTGGAGCCCAGGGCGGGCCTTGCTCTTGGGCATCGCGGCGCCCATCGTTTCCCCCTTCTTCGCGGATGGATTCCCTGCAGGTCGTTTGCGCTTCACGGGCGAGCCCCCGTCCGGGCGGTCGGCCGTCGGCGTCGAGGCGGGCCCCTCTCGTCCGCGAAAAGTATACCATGCCCCGACCCGCTTGCCTAGGTCCGGACGCCCGGGACGACCGATGAAAACCGGCCCGTGAGACCGGATGGGTCACGCAGGCGCCGAAGGGTCATCCCTGCGCGGACGGGGCCTTGGCGGCCGGGCGCGTCGCCGGGGAGCGCGCCAGGCGGTTGAGCGCCTGGGCGTAGGCCCGGGCGCTGGCCTCCACGACGTTGACGCTGGAGGCGCGGCCGTCGGCCCGGCGGCCCTCGTGCTCCACGGTGACGCGCACCTCGCCCACGGCGTCCTTGCCCGCCGTCGTCGCGCGCACGGAGTAGTCGAGCAGCTTTCCCGTCATCCCGCAGGCCTGGTCGATCGCCTTGCAGGCGGCTTCCACGGGCCCGTAGGCCCAGGCCGACCGCATGACGGTCTCGTTCCGAACCTTCATCGTCACCGTGGCGTGGGAGACGATGTCCGTGCCGCTGGTGAACTGGAGGTGCTCGAGAATGAACGGACCCGAGGCGGACGGCTCCCCCGCCTCGCCCACCAGGGCCAGGAGATCCTCGTCGGTCACCCGCTTGACGCGGTCGGCCAGATCCTTGAAACGCTCGAAGGCTTTCTCGAACTCCGCCTCCTCGAGGTCCACGCCGAGCTCCACGAGCTTGCGGCGGAAGGCGTGGCGGCCCGAATGCTTGCCGAGCAGCAGCTTGGATCCGGACGCGCCGACCGATTCGGGCTTGAGGATCTCGTAGGTTTCCTGCTTGGCCAGGACGCCGTGCTGATGGATGCCCGACTCATGAGCGAAGGCGTTGGATCCCACGACCGCCTTGTTGGGCTGGACGGGGACGCCGGTGATCTCGACGAGCAGCGAGCTTGTGGGAATGATCTCCTCGGTGCGCACGCCCGTGTCGGCGTTGAAGTGCTCGGGCCGGTGCTTGAGGGCCATGACGATCTCTTCGAGGGCGGCGTTGCCGGCGCGCTCGCCGATGCCGTTGATGGTGCATTCCACCTGTCCGGCGCCGGCGCGCACGGCCTCGAGCGAGTTGGCCACCGCCAGGCCCAGATCGTCGTGGCAGTGGACCGAAAGCACGACGTCCGACGCTCCGGGCACGCGCCGGAGGATCTCCCGGATGAGATCCCCGTACTCCCAGGGAACGGTATGGCCCACGGTGTCCGGGAGATTCACCGTCCGGGCGCCCGCCTTGATCACCGCCTCGACGACCCGGCACAGGTAATCGCGGTCGCTCCGGGTGGCGTCCTCGGCGGAGAACTCGACGTCGTCGGTGTGCTTGCGGGCGTGCCGCACGGCCGCCACCGCCGCTTCGAGGACCGCCTCGCGGGTCATCCGGAGCTTGTGCTGGAGGTGGATGTCGCTGGTGGCGATGAAGGTATGGATGCGGGGCCGCGGAGCGCCCTTGAGGGCCTCGGCCGCGCGATCGATGTCCTGCATCTTGGCCCGGCAGAGGCCCGCCACGGTCGCGCGGGCCCCGACGACGCGGGCCACTTCCTTCACCGCCTCGAAGTCGGCGTTCGAAGCCGCCGGAAAGCCGGCCTCGACGATATCCACTCCGAGCTGGGCGAGCTGCTCGGCGAGCGTCGCCTTCTCGGAGACGTTCATGGAAAAGCCGGGGGACTGCTCGCCGTCGCGCAGCGTGGTGTCGAAAACGAGGATCCGCCGCATATCTACGCCCCTACGCTTGGGAGAAATCGAACGAAGGGAAGAAACCGGCCGCGTTTCGGGGAACCGCCGGGGAAACCCCTAGCGGCTCCCCCCGGTAAGGGGGAGGGAAAGCGCCTGCGGAAGGTCCCGGCCGTGTCTCCAAACCATCGGTTTCTCTCGTCGTTCGTTACGCGCGGCCGGCGGGCGGCGCGGCGGAAGGCGCCGGCGCGGACGCGCC
>DATLZA010000159.1 GCA_035574235.1 Planctomycetota bacterium
GGACGCCGAAGGCCTCGCGGCCGCGCGCGGCCGCGAGGTCGCCCTCCGGGATCCGTCCGATCGCGCCGGGCTTTTCTCTCCGGAGGGGCTCCGGAAGGCCCTCGCCGGGGCGCTCGGGCGCGTGGGCTTCCGCGAGGGGACCTCGGAGCGGGCCCCGGCGGAGCTTTCCGTCACCGTGGAGCCGAAGGCCGAACCGGTCGCCCCGGGGCCGACGGGCCGGCCGCCGGCATACGGCGATCCCACGGGACGCCGCACGTACTACGGCCCGGAACGCCCCGGCGAGGAGGGAGCCGGACCCGGCTTGCGGGCCGAGGCGGTTCTTACGGAGACGCGGACCGGCCGCGTCCTTTATCGCGCGGAGCTGGAAGGTCCCGCCCGGGACCTCACGGAGGAAACGCTCGCGGAGGCTCTCCTGGGCCCCCTGGAGGAATGACATGTCGATCCTCGGCAAGATCTTCAAGAGCCGCCGCGGCCTGGCCGACCTCTCCCTCGAGGAAGTCCGCCTGGAAGAGAAGCGCCTGGAGATCCGCGAGAACCAGCATCTTCATCAGATCGAGAAATACGACAAGCTCCGCGAGGAGGTCTTCCACCAGGGGGCCAAGACCCGGTCGCCGGCGCGCCGCCGCATCTACGCCCGCCGATTCGGCGAGTACTGCCAGCGGATCGCCATGATCGAGCGGGAACTGACCCGCGTGGTCAAGGAGCTCATGACGCTGGGCCGCGTCCGGTCGATCCTCGAGCGCCGGCGCCAGGTGCCCGTCCGCAACGTCCTGGAGCGCGTTTCGGAGGAGGACCTGGCGCGCCTGACGGCGCTTCTGGAGGACGACAAGGTGACCGAGGAGGTCTACCTCCAGAAACTCGACGCGCTTCTCGGCGTGGTGAACGATCCCGCGTACGAGGCGGCGGAGATCGGCACCGAAGGGATGGAAGTCCTGAAGACCTGGGAGCAGATGGACGAAGGGGAGCTGGAATTCGGCCAGGCCCTCAAGGAGGCCACCCAGCGGGAGCCGTCGGGCGGCGCCCCGGAGGCGCGGGAGCGGGAAAAGGAGCGGGGCCAGGCCGAGCCCGCCTGAGGACGGACGATGGGAATCCTTCAGATTCTGGGGCTGAAGAAGCGCGAGCTGACCCTCGAGCAGGTCCGGCGCGAGGAGATCAAGCTCGGCATCCGGGAGAACCAGACCCTCGCCAAGCTCGAAAAGCTGGAGCGCGAGCGGGAGGAGATCTTCGCGCGGGGGACCAAGATCAAGGCCCCCTCGCGCCGCCGGCAGCTCGCGCGCCTTTACGAGATGAAGTCCTCCGGCGTGCGGATGCTGGAACGGGAACTCGAGGTCCTCTCCAAGGAGCTGGCCACGATCGCGGCGCTCAAGCTCGCCCTGGAGCGCCGCCAGATGTCCCGCGACGGCGTCTCCCACCTCCTCCACCGGGTGCGGGAGACGGAACTGATGACCCTTCTCGAGGATGACAAGGTCTCCCAGGAAGTCTATCTCGAGAAGCTCAACAACGTCCTGTCCGCCGTGACCGAGGGCGAGGTCCGCCTGCCGGAGGACCTCGGCCGCGAAGGCCGCGAAGTCCTGGACGTCTGGCAGAAGATGGACGAGGGGGAGATCGAGAACTTCGAGGACGCGCTCAAGCTCGCCGACCGGCGCGTGCGCGAGAAGGAGCGGCGCGCGGAGATGGAACCCGGATAGTCGACGGCCATGGAGCTCGACCTTCACACGCCGATCAAGCAGGCCCTCGCGCGGGCCCGGGCCTCGTACGAGGCGCGGGACTACGGCGAGGCCGCCCGCGCCTACGAGAAGGCGGCCAATCTGATGCTCAAGTTCGCCGAGCAGGCCATCGGCCGCGAGGCCGAGGAGCGCCGGCGGCGGATGGCCGTCGAGTACCGCGAGATGGCCCACCGCCTGCGCGCCGGCGAAGTCGCCCCGGGCACGCCGCCTCCCGGCGACGAGACCGCCCCCGCCCGCGAGGCGCGTTCCTCCCCCGCGGCCGGCGGCGGGGAGCTCCGCGCCATCGTGGCCCACCTGGTCCACACCTCCCGCGTCACCTGGGACGACATCGGGGGGCTCGACGAGACGAAAAACGAAATCAAGTTCGCGCTCGGGATGACGCTCGCTCAGCACCCGCCGGGGGTTTCCATCTCCGCCTGGACCCGGATCCTCTTCTACGGCCCCCCCGGCACGGGAAAAACCCTCCTCGCCGCCGCGACCTCCAACGCCGTGCGCTCCTCCGAGGGCGTCCCCAGCGTCTTCTTCAACGTCAAGGTCTCCAGCATTCTCTCCAAGTACTTCGGGGAAAGCTCCAAGATCCTGAGCGAGCTCTACGGGACCGCCCGGGACACCTCCCCGTCGGTCGTGTTCCTCGACGAATTCGAATCCCTGGCCGGCCCGCGCGACTCCTCCGATTCGGGCGCGGAGCGCCGGATCCTCTCGACGCTCCTGTCCGAACTCGACGGCATGGACTCCAAGGGCCGAAGCGACCTCTATGTCCTGACGATCGCCGCGACCAACCGTCCCTGGGACCTCGACCCGGCGGTCCTCTCCCGCTTCGAAAAGAAGATCCTGATCCCCCTGCCCGACGCGGCCACCCGGGAGAAGATTCTCCGGATCCACCTCGAGCGAAAGGGCTTCGCGACCGAGGTCCCCTACGCGGATCTCGTGCGCCTCACGGAAGGCTACAGCGGCCGCGAAATCGAGCGCTTCTGCAAGGAAGTGACCACCGGCATGATCGAGGAGATGAACCGCGACATTCCGGACCTCGTGGACCGCGGTCTCGAAACCGTCCGCACGTACCGCCTGCGGGTGCGGCCGCTCGGGCGATCCGACTTCGAAGCGGCGGCCCACCTCATCCATCCCCAGACCACCGCCGAGGACATGCGCCGGTACTACGAGTGGAAGGAACGCGCCGAGGAGGCCTGATGGGCATTTTCAAGTCCCGCGAGGAAAAGCGCATCGAGCGCGACATCGAGGTGCGCAAGGGCGTCAACGCCCTCAAGCGCAACATCCGCGACCTGGCCAAGCACGAGCGCTCCTACGTCGAGAAGGCCAAGCGCGCCAAGCGCATCGGCGACCGGGAGCAGTACGAGTTCCTCAAGCGGCAGCTCAAGAAGACCGCCGCCCAGCGCCGCCTGCGCGAACGGCAGCTCCTGTCGATCGAGACGGCCGTCCAGATCAAGAACCAGGCCGAAAGCGACGCCGACTTCGCCCGCTCCATGGGCTCCGTGGCCAAGGCCATCGCCGATGTCTACGGGTCCGTGGACTTCGCCAAGACCCAGAAGAACTTCGAGAAGGCCATGATGCAGGCGGAGACCCTCCAGCAGCAGATGGAGGTCTTCCTCGAAATGACCCAGGAGCACGTCATGGCCGGCGAGGTCGAAGGCGAAAACGAGGTCATCTCGGACGCGGAGATCGACCGGATGCTCGAGGAGGAGACCGCGCACGAGGAGGGCGGCTCCGTGGACCGGGAGATCGAACAGGGCCTCAAGGACATCCAGGACGAGCTGGACCGGGAGCGCTGAACGCGGCGCCCGCCCCATGCCGAAACGGTTCCTGCTCGAATCCTTCGAGAAGCACAAGGCCAAAGGCATCGCCCGGTTCCGCATGGGCGAGCTGGAGGAGGCGCGGTACCACTTCCTGAAGGCGGCCCAGTACCTTCTCGAGCTGGCCCGGGAGACGGAGGGGCCGCTGCGCGAGACCCGCCTGCGGCGCGCCCGCGAACTCGTGGAGCTCGCCCGCAACGTCCGTTCCCGCCGGGAGGCCCTGCGTCCGGCGGCGCGGCCCGGAGACGCCCCCGGCTCCGAAGCCCCCGGCCCCGACGTGCCTCCGGAATGGGTCGTCTCCGAAAAGCCCCGCCTCCGGTTCGACGACATCGCCGGCCTCGAGGACGTGAAGGAACAGATCCGCATCAAGATGATCTACCCCTTCACCCACCCCGAGCAGGCCCGCCGCTACCGCGTCCGGACGGGCGGCGGCATCCTCCTCTACGGGCCCCCCGGCACCGGAAAGACCATGATCGCCAAGGCCGTCGCCGGGGAGCTCGAGGCGACCTTCTTCGCCATCGCCCCCTCCGAAGTCCTCAACAAATGGGTCGGCGAGAGCGAAAAGAACATCCGCAAGCTCTTCGACGCCGCCCGCGCCTCGGGCCGCGCCGTCGTCTTCATCGACGAGGTCGAAGCCCTCGTCCCGCGCCGCCGCGAGAGCGAAGCGGGAGGGGTCATGCAGCGCGTCGTGCCCCAGATCCTCGCGGAGCTGGACGGCTTCGACACCCGCTCCGACCGCACCCTCCTTTTCCTCGGGGCCACGAACGAGCCGTGGAACATCGATCCGGCCATGCTCCGCCCCGGACGCCTCGACGAGAAAGTCTACGTGGGCCTCCCCGACCGGCCCGCCCGGCGGAAGATCCTCGAGCTCAACCTCAAGGACATTCCGCTCGCCCCGGATGTGGACCTCGACGCCCTGGCCGGACGGCTCGAAGGCTACAGCGGCGCGGACGTCGCCTACCTCTGCCGCAAAGTCTCCGAACAGACGTTCCTGGAGTCCGTCCGGGAATCCCGCGAACGTCCCGTCGCCGCCGCGGATTTCGAGCGCGTCCTGGCGACGCTGCGCCCCTCGGTCGCCGCCGCCGACCTCGAGCGGTTCCGGCGCTTCCGCAGCGGAAAGACCCCATGAGACGCGCCCTCCCCTGGACCGCCGCCGTCCTCCTGGCCGCCGCCAACGTCCTGCTGCTCTTCAACGTCCGCGAACGGGACGCTTACGACGGCGGGCGGCTCCTCCCTCCGGAGGGCGCCGAGGGGCCCGAGAACGATTCCGCCTTCGCCCGGCTTTTGCCCGACCGGATCGTCCACCCCTGCCCGCGGTGCGGGGAGTGCGCCCATCCGCTCGAGATCGTCGAGAATCGCCGGACGCTCACGCTCGAAGATCGCGACGGCTGGTATCGGCTCTTCTGGGCCGGCTCCGAAACGTACCACTACGGGGATCCCGTGTTCCTGGCCGCGGGGCTGCGCAACCGCACGGCGGGCGAACCGCGGGGCTCCTGGCGCCTGCGCGCCCGTCCGGGCCCCCCCGTCCGGGGACCCGCGCCCGGGCACGCCTGCGGGGAAATCCCGTCCCTCGTCGAGCTGCGGTACGCGCTCTTCACGAGCGAGACGCCGATCGACGAAATCTACGTCTCTCCCGCTCCGCACCTGCGCGTGGCGCGCGCGATCCAGGCGCTCGCCTACCGCTACGAAGTCCCCCACCGCCCGCCCGTCCTCTATTTCGGATGGCGGCTGGCGGAGGACCCGCGGGTTGAAACCGCGCGGTGTCTCTGCGGACCGTCCTGAACGGAGCCTCTCCCGGGCCGTACAGAATTAAGGGACCGCCGATGAGCCTTGTTCTTCTGGCCTGCGGGCTTGCGGGCGCCGCGGCGAGCGGTATGGAGCGGATCGAGCGGGCGCAGGCCGCGGAACGACCGGGCGCCCCGGCCCCGCGCCGGGAGGCGCGCCTGGGACCGGACTATGCCCATCCGTTCCTGGCGTTCAAGATCTACCTCCCGCCCCGCTGGGCCGTCGGACCGCGCCAGGGCTCCGCGGACGCCAGCTTCTACGGACCGGCCGACGGACCCTATCGGCCGCGTCTGGATCTCTCCTTCGAGGCCGGCCCCAAGGCGCCGGCGGACGTGGCGGCCGCCTACAGGCAGGCGATCCGCAAATCCCACCCGGCGGCGGAATTTCTTTTCGAAGAGAGCTGGGCCCGGCGGGGACGCCAGGCCCATCAGTTCTGCGCGACCTTTTCCGAAGGGGATCCTCCCATCGCTCAGCAGGTCCTTTTCACCTTCGTCGGCGACGGATCCCGCACGGCGGTGCTCTCCTTCCTCTGCACCCGCGCGTGGTTCGAGCGCTACTTCGGGTCCGTGGATGCCTCGATGCGCTCGCTCCGCCTGTATCCCGTGCCCGAGCTTTCCGCGCAGGAGCGCCGGGCCTTTTCGGACCACTACAACGCCGGCGCGCGGGCCCACGGCGAAGGGCGGCTCGAGGAAGCCCTGGCGGAGTTCCGCGAGGCGGCGCGCCGGATCCCCTCCTTCGCGGACCTTCAGTCCACGCTCGGCATGATCCTCTTCCGGCTCGGACGCACGGCCGAGGCGGAGGCGGCCTACCGGAAAGCCGCCGAGCTCGACCCCGAGGACTACGCCCCCTGGTACAACCTGGGGGTCTGTCTTCTGCATCAGTCCCGGTACGACGCGGCGGCCGATGTCCTCGCCAAGGCTCTCGAACGGGAACCCACGATCGAGCCGGGGTGGACGAACCTCGGGGTGGCGCACCTCGGCGCGGGACGGCCCGAGCGGGCCCGGGAGGCCCTCGAGCGGGCGGTGCGGATCGACCCCGAGAGCGCCGCGGCGCACTACAACCTCGGGATCGTCTACGACCGCCTGGGACGCCGGAAGGACGCGGAACGGGAGTTCGCCGAGGTTCTCAAGATCGATCCCCGGCACGACGAGGCCGGGAAGGCGCTCCGGCGGATCCGGGAGGGCCGCTGACCGGGCGTGACTCTGTTGCGTCCGCGCCTCCCCCTTGCTACTCTGGCGGCCCTATGGTGGATCTCGACACGATCGTCTCGCTCTGCAAGCGCCGCGGCTTCATCTTCCAGTCGAGCGAAATCTACGGCGGGCTGGGCTCCGCGTGGGATTACGGTCCGCTGGGCGTCGAATACAAGAACAACATCAAGCGCGCCTGGTGGCGGGACGTCGTGCACCTGCGCGAGGACATGGTGGGCCTGGACGCGGCGATCACCATGCACCCCACGGTCTGGAAGGCCAGCGGTCACGCGGACCACTTCGCCGACCCGTTCACGGGGTGCCTCGAATGCAACCGTTACTACCGCGCCGACCACCTGCGCGAGCAGCAGGTCCGCTCCCGCTGGGCCGAGGCGCTCCGCAAGGCGCTCGAAGGCCCGGCCGCGCAGAAGGATCGCGAGAAGGCCCTGCGGAACTGGGCCCAGAGCGACGGGAAGAAGCTCGCTCCCGGACTCCCGTGGGTGAAAGATCCGTCGCGGTCCCCCCTGGAGCATCTGGAAGCGCTCCTGGCGGGCGACCGGCCGGCCTGTCCCGCCTGCGGCGGCCCGATGTCCGACCCGCGGCCGGCGAACCTCATGCTGAAGACCGTCCTCGGACCGGTCGAGGCCACGGGGGTCGTGACCTACCTGCGCCCCGAGACGGCCCAGGGAATCTTCGTCAACTTCGACAACGTGCTGCAGTCCATGCGCCGGAAGATCCCCTTCGGGATCGCTCAGATCGGGAAATCCTTCCGCAACGAGATCACGCCCGGCAACTTCACGTTCCGGACCCGCGAGTTCGAGCAGATGGAGATCGAATACTTCGTGAAGCCCGGGACCGACGAGGAGTGGCATCAACGCTGGATCGACGAGCGTTTCGCGTGGTACCTGCGGTACGGCATGCGGCGCGAGAACCTCCGGGTCCGGGAGCACGGCAAGGAAGAGCTCGCCCACTACGCCAAGCGCTGCGTGGACATCGAGTACCGGTTCCCCATGGGCTGGAGCGAGCTCGAAGGAATCGCCAACCGGACGGACTACGACCTCAAGCAGCACGCGAAATTCAGCGGCCGGACGCTCGATTATTTCGACGAGGAGACGCGGCAGCGCTACGTCCCCTACGTCATCGAGCCTTCGGCGGGGGCGGATCGTTCGGCCCTGGCCTTCCTGGTGGATGCCTACCACGAGGAGGAGGTCCGGGGGGAAAAGCGGGTGGTCCTGCGGTTCCACCCGGAGCTGGCGCCCGTCAAGGTGGCGGTGCTCCCGCTGCTCAAGAAGAACGAAAAGATCGTCGCCACCGCGCGGGCGATCGCCCGGCGGCTGCGCGCCCGCGGGTACACGATGTACGACGACACGGCGGCGATCGGCAAGCTCTACCGCCGCCAGGACGAGATCGGCACGCCCTTCTGCGTGACGGTGGACGTCCAGACCGTGGGGGACGACCGCTCGGAGCCCGACCGCCGCGTCACGATCCGCGAGCGGGATTCCATGCAGCAGATCCGGGTGCCGGAGGCCGAGCTCGAGACGATCGTCGCCGAGCTTCTCGCCGGGCGCTGGAACGAGGTGTCCGCGCGCTATCCGCGCCCGGCGGCGCCCGCGGGGGCGTAGGTCCTCCCTTCGGTTGAACCGGTTCGGCCCCGCGCCGTACAATCCCCGCCATGCCGGAGGTCATCGTCGTGGGCGCCGGCCATGCCGGCATCGAGGCGGCGCTCGCCTGCGCCCGCCTGGGTCACGAGACGCTCGTCCTCACCCTCAGCCTCGAGGCCGTGGGCCGCATGTCCTGCAACCCCGCCATGGGAGGCCTGGCCAAGGGACAGATCGTCCGCGAGATCGACGCCCTCGGGGGCGAAATGGCCCGCGCCACCGACGAAACCGGCATCCAGTTCCGCATGCTCAACACCTCCAAAGGGCCCGCCGTGCGCTCCCCCCGGGCCCAGTGCGACAAGATCCTCTACGAACGCCGCATGGCCCGCACCCTGGCCGCCCACCCCCGGATCCGCCTGGTTGAGGACGTCGCCGAGGAAATCCTCGTCGAAGGCGACCGCGTCGCCGGCGTCCGGGGACGGCACGGCGACTACCTCGCCCCCGCCGTGATCCTCACGACGGGAACCTTCCTCAAGGCCGTTCAGCACTGCGGGGAAGTCCGGCGGACCGGCGGACGCATCCACGAACCCTCCGCCGAACGCCTGAGCGACAGCCTCCGGCGGATCGGCTTCGAAATCGGCCGCCTCAAGACCGGCACGCCGGCGCGGCTGCGGCGGGACTCGATCGACTTCGACCGCCTTCAGGAACAGCGGGGGGATCCCGAGCCCGTCCCCTTCTCGCACTTCACGACGCGCTTTCCGGTGCAGCCTCAGGTCTCCTGCTGGATCACCTACACCAACGAGCGCACGCACGAAATCCTGCGCGCCAACCTCCACCGGGCCCCCATGTACAGCGGCCAGATCTCCTCCGTGGGACCCCGCTACTGCCCCTCGATCGAGGACAAGGTCGTCCGGTTCCGCGAGAAGACCCGCCACATGATCTTTCTCGAGCCCGAGACGCTGGACGGCGATTCGATCTACGTCAACGGGGCCTCGACCTCCACGCCGCCCGACGTCCAGGAGGCGTTTCTCCGGACCATTCCGGGGCTGGAGCGGGCGGAGATCCTGCGCTACGGCTACGCCGTGGAGTACGACTACGCCCCGCCCCACCAGCTCCGTCCGACGCTCGAAACCCGGCGCGTGCGGGGCCTCTACTTCGCCGGCCAGATCAACGGCACGAGCGGGTACGAGGAGGCGGGCGGCCAGGGCATCGTGGCGGGCATCAACGCGGCGCTCCGGCTTCAGGGCCGGCCCCCCTTCGTCCTGCGCCGCGACGAGGCGTACATCGGCGTCCTCATCGACGACCTCATCCGCCTGGAGCACCGCGAACCGTACCGCATGTTCACCTCGCGGGCGGAGTATCGCCTGCTCCTGCGGGCCGACAACGCCGACCGGCGCCTCATGCCCCACGCCTTCGCCCTGGGACTCCTCACGGACCGCTCGGACTTCGACGCGCGCGAGCGGGCCATCGCCGCCGCCCTCGCCGAGCTCCGCCGCACGGGAAAGGACGCGCTCCTGCGCCGCCCCGAAATCGGGATCGATCAGGTCCTGCCGGGACTGCCCCGGGCCGTGGCCGAGGCGGTCGAAATCGAGGTCAAGTACGAAGGCTACATCCGGCGTCAGGCCCAGGACGTGGAGCGCTTCCGCCGCCTCGAGGAAAAGCTCATCCCGGAATCCTTCGACTACCGCCGCCTGCGGCACCTGCGGTTCGAGGCGCGGGAAAAGCTGGAGCGGGTCCGGCCGCGCTCGATCGGCCAGGCGTCGCGGATCGCCGGGGTCACCCCCGCGGATCTCCAGATCCTCCTGGTGCACCTCGGATGAGCCTCCCGCGGCTGCTCTTTCTGACCTCCGGAAGAAACGTCCCTTCGGCGCGCTTCCGGGTGCTCCAGTACCTGCCGCACCTGGCCGGGCGGGCCGTGGCCCACGTGGCCCCCTGCCGGCCGCCCAAGAACGTCACGCACTACGACTTCCGCTTCGGGGGGCGCCCGCTGGGGCTGCTCCTGTGGACGGGAAAGCTCGTCAGCCGCCTGACCTCGATCCTGCGGGGGCCGCTTCACGACCTCGTCTACCTGGAGCGGGAGCTTCTCCTGCCGGGAACGCCCCTTCTGGAGCGCTGGGCCCTGGCGCTGGCGCCCCGGAGCGTCTTCGACTTCGACGACGCCCTCTACCTGCGCCGGCCCGAGGCGATCGCCGACATCTGCCGCCGCGCCACGCGGGTCATCGCCGGAAACGAGACCCTCGCCGCCTGGGCGCGCCGCCACACGGACCGCGTGAGCGTCGTGCCCACGCCGATCGACACGGACCGCTGGACGCCCGGCCGGCGCGACGGGCGCACCGTCGTCTGGACCGGAAGCGCGGAGAACCTGCCGTATCTGGCCGCCGTCCGGGACCGGATCCGCGCGCCCCTGCGCGTCGTCTGCAACCGCCGTCCGCCCTTCCCCTGCGAGTTCGTCCCCTGGAGTCCCGAAACCGAGGTCGAGGCCCTCCGGACGGCCGGCGCCGGGGTGATGCCGCTTCCCGACGACGAGTGGGCGAGGGGCAAGTGCGGCTTCAAGCTCCTGCAGTACATGGCCTGCGGGCTCCCCGTGGCGGCCTCGCCGGTGGGGGTGAACGCCGACATCGTGGGGGAGGCGGGGGTGCTCGTTTCCGACGGCGACTGGGGCGGCGCGGTCGAGCGGGCGCTCGGGATGGACGGGGCGCCCGCGCGGGCGCGCGCGGAGGCGCTCTACTCGGTCCGGGCGGTTTTCCCGCGCTGGTGGGAGGCGATCCGGCTGGCCCTGGAGGCTTCCCCGTGAGGCGCGCCGCGGCGCTCCTTCTCCCCTGGGCGCTCGGCTGCGCCGCCGGAAGCGGAGTGCCCCCTTCCCTCCGGGAGCTTCCCGCCTCCGACGAGGAAACCCGCCGGGCCGCCGACGAGATCCGCCGCGAGCTGGGCGAGGGATTCCTCGTGGAGCTCGTGGAGGGAATCTTCTTCGCCGCCACGGACGACACGGCGGAGAACTTCGCCCGCCATCGCGCGACGATCGCGCTCGTTTTCCGGTTCCTGCGGAGCGACTACCTGAAGCGGATCCCCTCCCGGCCGGTGCGGGTCTATCTGTTCCGCGATCGGCGGGGCTACGAAGGCTACTGCCGGGCCGCCTACGGAGAGCCGCCGTCCACGCCCTTCGGCTTCTACCGCGCCGGCGAGCGCAAGATCGTGCTCGACATCTCGACCGGCGGCGGAACGCTGGCGCACGAGATCGTGCATCCCCTTCTGGCGGAGGATTTCCCCGGCGTGCCGAGCTGGCTCAACGAGGGGTTCGCCTCCCTCTTCGAGCGCTTCCGGGAGCGCGACGGGGCGGTCGAGGGCCGCCCCAACTGGCGGCTCCCGGTCCTTCAGCGGGCCCTCCGAGACGGCCGGGCGCCCGGGCTCCGGAGGCTCCTGGAATCCCCGCCCAACGAATTCTACGGCGACGAGCGGGGCGTATCGTACGCGGCCGCCCGGCACCTGTGCCTGTGGCTTCAGGAGCGCGGGCTTCTGGCCCGCTTCTATCGGGAGTTCCGGGACGGGGCGGCGGCGGATCCCTCCGGTCTCCGGACGCTCGAACGGGTCGCCGGCCGTGCGCTGGCGGACCTCGAGCGGGATTGGACGGCCTGGGTCCGGGACCTCCGGCCGGGCGACTGACGGGCCTTGCTCTCTACTTGGGCGCCGTCACGTAGATGCTGTTGGAGAGCACCCAGACGATGTCGTTGCGCATCGCCTCGACGCGATAGACGCCGGGCTCCGTGATCTCGACGAGGATCTCGTTGCCCTCCTCCTCGAGGATGGATTCGCCGTTGCGGTAGACGTTGAGCAGCCCCTCCTCCGGGAAGGTGGCGATGAGCTCCGTCTTCTCGCCCAGTTCGATCGAATCCCCCATGCCGGCGACGGCCTTCCCGTTGTCGATCTCGAAGGAGAACTCCGTGGGATCGTCCCAATAGTCGAAGGAGACGTAGAGGCTGCCGTGGCGCACGGCGTCGAGGATCTGCTTTTTGGCCTTCGCGTAGTCCTTCTCGAGGGGCCGGTCGAGAAGCACGTGGTTGGTGATCGTGCGGAAGGCCACTTCGTAGGGGAAGATGTGCAGCACCTGGCCGTTGTATTCCTTGCGGTATTTGTGGTTGTCGATCTCGCCGATGCCGACGACCTTGCGCTTGAGGCTGAGCTGGTCCCAGCGCTTGAGCGTCTCGATGCGCGGCCCGGAGAGCCAGTCCTCGAACTCCGTGTAGACGTCCATCGAGATGTCCTCGCGGTCGAGCTGGCTCTGCCAGTCGGTCATGAGGTCCCAGAGCCCCATGCCGGCGTATCCCTCGACGTCCCAGGCCTCCCAGCGGTAGCTCGGGATGTTGAAGCGGCGGGTGCCCATGTGGTCGGGGTGGGCGATGAAGCCGAACCACCCCTGCTCGTTGACGGCGTTGATGTACTCCTGAGGCTTCAGGGTCTTGAGCCGCTCGACGTCCTGGAGCTTTTTCTCCCCGAAGACGATGTAGTGGTTGAGCGGGGGCGTGATCTCGGTGCCGCAGATCATAAGGACGCTGCCGTGCCAGCGCTCGTGGCCGTCCTCGACGGGCTTCATCTGGTCGTGATCGGTCATCATCACGAAGTCCAGACCCACCTCGTTGGCCGCCTTCGCGATCTCCTCCATGTCCCCCGTGCCGTCGGAGTAGGTGGAGTGGCAGTGGATGACGCCGCGGTAGTCGTACTTGGCCATCAGAGATCCCTGAGAAGTTCTTTCAATGCGCCCAGAAGCGTGGGGGCCGTCTCCGGTCCCAGCGACATGGACTCCTCATACCTATTAGGTTCGAAGTCCTCTTTGGGCAAGATATATCCGACCTCGTCCTGTCCGAGTCCCAGAAGCATCTTGTGCCGCGCGCGCATCAGGGCGAAGACCTCGCGGCCCACCTCGGGAAACGCCTCGCCGGGCACCGTCACCAGAAGAATCTCGCCCAGGCGGAGGGCCGCCACCTCCGACCCCACCGTCCAGCGTCCGTCGCGCTCCTCCACGAGCGGCTCCGTTTCCCGGCCGAACACGCCCGCCTTGAAGGCCGCCAGGAACCGGCGGTTTTCCATCGGGAAGCGCACCTCCCGGCGGACGAAGCGGACGTCCGGAACCGGCACTAATGGAGCCTCCCGGAGCGCTTCCGTTACGCGGCCGGCGACGGTTTCGCCGACGCGCCGCGCCTCCTCCCAGGAGGGTTCCCGGACGGCCGGCGTCTGCATGCCCCCGAGATCGGCCGCCGCGAAGACCGCCACGGCCCCGGGGAAATCCCGTTCGAGCGCTTCCCGCAGAAAATGCGGGTAGTCGCTCGTCACGAAACGGTTCTTCGCTCCGAGCGCCTCCGGATGCATGGCGAAGCTCACGAGCACCGCGCGCGGCCGCCCCGCGGCGTCCTCCGCCAGAATCGCCGAAGCCGTCTCGTTCAGGATCGCCGGCGGCCGGATGTCCTTGACCACGCCCCCCACGCGGACCGCAGCCGCCCTGAGACGCGCCGGCGCGCGCCCCTCCCGGGCCCGGCGGGCGGCTTCCGCCACCGCCTTCTCGAGACGCCCGAGATACGCCTCCGAAACCCCCGAAAGGCCCGGCAGCGGCCCCCAAAGGCCGATCGTGTCCGGCCCGCTGTGGACGTGCGTGGCGCACAGAACGGCCGCCTCCCCCGCGTCCCCGAGGCGCGCCCTCAGCCGCCGGACCCGCCCGTGGGGAAGGCCCACGAGATCCAGCGCCACGAGGAGCGCTCCCCGCCCCCCCTTCTCGAACCAGACGGCCCGCGCCCAGAGCGGATCATGCACGCCGAGCGCGGTCCGGTTCAGGCCGAAGCCCGCCAGGTACACGGGATCCCAGCGTCCGTTCCCGTTGAGATCCGCGAACGGCTCGTCGGGATCCCGCCGGCCGTTGCCGTTGCGGTCCTCGAAGGTCTCGATCTCGGGAGTGATCTCGACCTTCGCGGCGCCGACGAAGAGCGGCTCCTCCTCTCCGGAGCCGTCCTGAGGGGACGCCGGCGGCGCGCACGAGGCCGCCGCCCACAGCGCCCCGGCCAGGAGACTAGCCGAAGAAGATCTCGACATCCTTGTAAAGGTCCATGTCGAGGTCGCGCTTCTGCTGGTCGATCGACGGCAGCGGCACGTCCACGATCTTGAAGCCGTCCAGCGCCACCATGCGCCCCCACTTGCGCTCCCGCACGAGATCCACGGCCTTCAGTCCGTACCGCGTGGCGATCAGGCGGTCGAACGCCGTGGGCGTCCCGCCGCGCTGCACGTGCCCCAGGATCGTCACCCGCGTTTCGAAGCCGGTGCGCTTCTCGATCTCCGAGGCCACCAGGTTGCCGATCCCGCCCAGGCGCTCGTGGCCGAATTCGTCGACGCGCGAATCCTGGGTCACGAGCTTCCCGTCCTTGGGCTTGGCCCCCTCGGCGACGACGACGATGGAGAAGTCCTTGCCCCGCTGCTTGCGGCGCTTGAGCGAAGCGCAGACGTCCTCGATGTCGAACGGCTTCTCCGGCACCAGGCAGTAGTCCGCGCCGCCGGCGATGGAGGCCACCGCGGCGATCCATCCGGCGTGCCGGCCCATGACCTCGACCACCATGACGCGGTGGTGGCTCTCCGCGGTGGTGTGGAGGCGGTCGATCGCCTCCGTGGCAATGCTCACCGCCGTGTCGAAGCCGAAGGTCTGGTCCGTGCCCGCCAGATCGTTGTCGATCGTCTTGGGCACGCCCACCACGGGCATCCCCCGCTCATGGAAACGCTTGGCCACTCCGAGCGTGTCCTCGCCGCCGATGGCGATCAGGGCGTCCAGCCCGTAGCGCTTGAAGTTGTACTCGCACTTCTCGACGTACTCGATGGACTTAAAGGGATTGGTGCGGGAGGTGCCCAGAACCGTCCCGCCCCGGGGCAGCAGACCCGACACGGAAAAGTCCGTCAGCGGCTCGACCTGTCCCTCGACCAGACCCTTCCAGCCGTTCTTGATGCCCAGGACCGTGTCCCCGCCCTTCTCCGCCTTCTTCACGACGGCCCGGATGACGGCATTGAGCCCCGGACAGTCTCCGCCCCCCGTCAGAACTCCCATTTTCATAATAAGAGCCCTTTGGAAAAAACCGTGAAGGAGTGGAATTATAGGGGATCCCGCGGAGGATAGCAAGGGAACGTCCGGAAATGGACGGCGCGCCTTCCGGAGGCGAAAAACGCCGCCTACCGCGCGGTCCGCCCGGCTTCCAGGCGCTCCTTTCGATCCAGGATTTCGTCCCAGTCGGCGTACCCGGCGCGCACGAGCGCGAGGTACTCTTCCGCATCCGCCCGGAGATCCGGGCAGCGGGCGGCCAGGCGCTCCAGGGCCTCCGCCGCTTCGCTCCGGCCGCACCGCACCAGGTTGTCCAGGAGCGCCCGCCGGAGCGCGGGCTCGGTTTCCCGATCGAGCGCCGCCCCCAGAGCCGCCAGCGCCGTCGCGCGATGCTCCGGAGGCGCCTCCCCCAGTTTGTCGGCGGCCGACCGGCGGACCTCCGGCGACGCATCCGCCAGGAAACCCGCCAGCCTCCGCACGGCCGCCGGATCGGCCGACCGGACGTCGAGCGACAGCAGCGCCTGCTGGCGAACCTCGTCGGGCGCCGGACGCGCCGCCACGTCCAGAAGCGCCGCCTGGACGGCTCCCGACCGATCCGCGTTCTTCACCGCATAGGAGGCCAAGGCGCCGAGCGCGGAGAGGCACAGGTCCCCCGCTCCTTCCGTCCGCGCCAGCGCCAGCAGCCCCTCGAGCACCCTTCCGTCCCGGTCCCACACGGTCCCGAGAAACGCCACCGCCGCCTGCCGCCGGGCCGCGGGTCCTTCCGTCCGGGCCATTTCGAGGAACGCTTCCTTCACCCCCGGCGCCTCCGCCGCCTCCGGCTGGAGGGCCAGCGCCCCCTGAAGAACGTCCAGCGTCGCCGCATCGGTCTCCGACCGGAACATCTCCACCAGCTCGGCGGGGGACATCCGGCCTTCCCCGAGCGCCGCCACGAGGAATTCATGAAGGGCGTTCAGCGCCAGGACCCGATCCTCTCCCCCGCGCCGGGCCGCCTCCCGCAGCCGCCCCAGATCCTCCCGCGCCCGCGCAAGCTCCCCGGCCGAAGGAGCCGGACGCGGCGCCGACGGAGGCGGACCCGAACAGAGATGAACCGCCTCGCCCTTATCGTCCGGCGCCGGACGCGCCGACCGCGGCGGCGCCGGCGGCCGGACGTCGCCCCCCGCTCCGGCCGCCCCCTGGTGCCTTCCCAGTCCGTACGCGCCCAGGGTCAGAAGCGCCCCGGCCAGCGCCCAGCCCGCTCCTCTGCTTATGCCGCTCATAGACCGAACGTGCTCGTATAACCGCCGTGCACCCACCAGGCCCCGCCCCCCCAGTAGATCTTATACCAGGCGCCCGAAACGGCGATTCGCACGTACCGTCGGCCCCGCGAGGCCGTCCCCACGATACGGTATCCCGTCGAGGGACCCGACCGGACGTTGAGGACGTCGGTCTGGATCGACACGCCGGTCACTCCCGTCACCCGCGTGAGGTACCCGCCGTAGCACCAGCCCGTGTTGTCGGCGAAATGGATCTTGTACCAGCCGCCCGAGGTGGCCACGGCGACGTACCGCTGGCCCCGCGCGATCGTGCCCAGGATCGAGTACCCGGTCGAAGGCCCCGTGCGGACGTTGAGCACATCCGCCGTGGACTGAACGGCTCTCAGGATCGTGGTCGTCGAGGACGAGCTCCCCGAACGGACCAGGCTCATGTAATAGTTCCAGTTGAAGTACGGACCGGGGTCGCGATGGGTGGCCCCGGGAACTTCGTTATGTCCGATGATGTGCGCCCGATCCATGGGAATGCCGTACGTCAGGCAGATCCAACGGGTCAGCGCCGCCGACGCGCGGTATTCGGCGTCCGTCCAGTAGTTCCGAAAGGCGTATCCCTCGTGCTCGATCCCGATCGAATGGGCGTTGTAGTAGGAGTTCCCCGCGTGCCAGGCGATGTCCTTGTCGCGCACGCACTGATAGATCGTTCCGGAATACGAGACCACGTAGTGCGCGCTCACGTTGGAGCGGCTGGTCTGGAACCAGGAGATCGCCCCCTGGGCGCTGCCTTCGATCGTGTGGATGACGACGTACCGGATGTCGCGGTTGTACGACACGCTCGTGTAGTTGTCCGCAGCCGCCGGCCTCCAGTACGTCGTCGGCTTCGACTGCGCCAGGGCCGGAAGCGAAACCGCCAGGAACCCCACCCACGCCCCCAGGAGACGCCCCATCCGACGGCTGCAACCCATAAGCCCTCCTGTTCAGGAAGCGCTCGCCCCATACAAGCCAACGGGGCCGGGTCGCGGCGTCGTACATGAAAAACGCGGCCGGGAAGATGTACGAAAAAGGATCCCGGAATCGTTTCCTGAGGCGGAGGAATACCATGTTCTGGGTCCAGGCCGTCCTCGTCGCGAGCTGTCTGCAGTCCGCCTCGGGAAAAGCGACCTACCGGCTTCCGTACGAAGACGGCAAATCCTTTCCCGTCACGCAGGGGAACGACGGTTCGGTTTCCCACCGGGGAGCCGGGCGCTTCGCCTTCGACTTCGGAATGCCGGAAGGGACCCCCGTCTGCGCGGCCCGGGGCGGAAAGGTCGTGGCCGCCGCGGAGGACGAAACGGCCCGCGGCGCCTCCGGCAAGTACGGCGGCCTGGGCAACCATGTCAAGATCGATCACGGGGACGGCACGGTCGGCGTCTACATGCACCTCAAGCCTCAGGGGGTCGAAGTCGAGGTCGGCGAGACGGTCCTGCAGGGAGACATCATCGGCTTCTCCGGAGCCACCGGCAACGTGACCGGGCCGCACCTGCACTTCCAGGTGGAACGCGACGGACGTTCGATCCCCATCGCCTTCGACGACGTCGAGACGGACGGCGGCGTCCCCCAGGAGGGGCGTTCCTACACGTCGCGGAACACCCCGGGGATTCCGGCCGAGGTGAAGGATCGCCTGACGGCGCTCCGGCGGGCGGCGCGCCTGGCCGAAGAGGAGGGAGCCTGGGGGATCGTCTACCGGGCCTGCAAGCGGCTGGCGGAGGAAAAACTGCGCGTTCCCTATCCGCCTCAGGAGGAGGCCCGCCGGACGATGCAAGCCGTCGCGGAGCGGGCGGCGGAGGCGGCCCGGTCGCGCGACCTCGACGGACTTTTCCGGGCCCGGGCCGCGTTCGAAGGCGCTCCCGACGGCCCGATCCGGGACGCGCTGGCGGCCCTCGAGAAGGAACCCGGATATCGGGAGGCCCGCGCGCGGGCCCGAACGTGGGAGCGCTTCTACCGCGCGCTTCGCGACGAGGTCGAAGGCAAGCTTCCCTCCGCCCGGCTGCAGTATCGACGGGTCCTTACGGAAGGCCCGGATCCCGATCTGGCCTCGCGGGTGCGCCGGAGGCTCGACGCGGTCGAGGCGCTCCTGCGGGAGCGCCTCCGGGAGACGAGATCTTGACGTGTATAATCTGACGGCATGGACCGTGGCGGCCCCCGGGATCGCCCTCCGGGGCGCGTCTCGCCCCGTCCGAGGAGCCGCCGCCGTGGGCGATAAGGAGCTCGTGGCGGCGCTCCGGACCGGCCAGAACCAGGCCTGGACCCAGCTCGTCGATCGTTACCTGCGCCTGGTCCTGTTCGTCGTCCGGCGCACACTGGTGCGCCTGGGGCTCTCGCCGTCCGAGGCGGACGTGGAAGACGTCGCCTTCGAGCTCTTCGAGTCTCTCGTTCGGGACAACTACCGCGCCCTGGCCGGCCTCCGCGAACCCTACGACCTCAAAGCCTGGCTGGCCGTCAGCGCCCGCCGCCGGGCGATCGATTTCGCTCGGCGGCGCAAGGAAACGGTTTCCCTGGACCGCCCCCTCTCCGCCGCGGCGGCGGATCCTGCGGCCGAGCCCGAGGAGAAACCCTACCGGGAGGCGCTCCGAAAGTCCCTGGAAGTCCTGAACGAACGGGAGCGGGCGGTGGTGGAGTCGTTCTACTTCGACGGACGCAGTTACCGGGAGATCGCCGATCGGGTCGGCATCAATCCCAACAGCATCGGTCCGACGCTCCTTCGGGCCGTGGAAAAGATCCGTTCGTATCTGGCCGAAAGAAACCTTCTGAATCGCTGAGGTCCGCCATGACGTGCCCCGACCGGCAGGAACTTCTGGACGCCGCCCACGGCCGGGCCGAAAACCCGTCTCTGGCGGCGCATCTCGCGGCTTGCGCCGGCTGCCGGAAAACCTACGAGGAACTCGCGGCCCTGGCGGAGGATCTGGCGAGCCTGAGGATCAAGGACCGGTGCCCCGCGGATGAAACCCTGGCCGTCTGGGCGCGCCACCCCGCGCTTCCGGAGGCCGCGCGCCACCTGTCCTCCTGTCCGTCCTGTCAAGAGGCCGTCGCGGATCTGGCGGAGGCCCTGGCGGCGGATCCGGACGTGCGGCCCTCCGAGCGCCTGCGCCGGAAGGTCCTGTCGCTCGT
>DATLZA010000160.1 GCA_035574235.1 Planctomycetota bacterium
CGGAGGAGGCGACTCGGATCGTGGCTCCGGCGTCGGGCGTCCGGCCCTCGAGCCAGAGCGAAAGATCCGAGGCGAGCCGTCCGGCCGACGGGTAGCGGTCCTCGGGGTACACGCTCATCGCCTTGAGGATGATCGCCTCGAGATCCTTGTCGATTTCGGGATTGAACCGGGAGGGCGGCGGGGGAGAGCCCGTGGCCACTTTCATGAGAAGCTCCACGGGCGTGGCGCCCTCGAAGGGAGGGCGGCGCGCGGCCAGGGCATAGAGCGTCGCGCCGAGGGAGTAGACGTCGCTGCGGGCGTCCACGGGCTTCCCTTCGGCCTGTTCGGGGGACATGAAGGCGGGAGTTCCGAGAACCTGTCCCTCGACCGTGAGGGAGGAATCGCGGACCACGGAGCGGGCCAGTCCGAAGTCCATGACGTAGACGCGCCGCACCGCCTCCGCGGGGACCGTGCCGCTTTTTTCGTGGGCGACCATGATGTTGTGGGGCTTGAGGTCGCGGTGGACGATGCCGCGGGCGTGGGCGTAATCGACGGCGAGCGCGGCGTCGCGGACCACGGCGGCGGCCTCGCGGGGCGAGAGCTCCAGGCGGTTGACGGTCTGTCCGTCGATATACTGCATGCTGATGAAGAGCTTTCCCTCGTGGCGGCCGACGTCGTAGAGGGCGGCGATGTTCGGATGGACGAGCTGGGCGGCGATGCGGGCCTCGCGGATGAAGCGTTCGGTCGAAGCTTCCGAATCCGAGTTGAGAAACTTGAGCGCCACGGTGCGGTGAAGGTCCACCTGCCAGGCTTTGTAGACCACCCCGAAGCCGCCGCGGCCGAGCTCCTGCTGGAGGACGAACTTCGAGAAAAGCAGCGAGGCCCCGCAGCGCGGGCAGCCGTAGCGCTGTCCCTCCACGTACCGGGCCAGAACCGTCTCCCCCGCGCAGGTGGGGCAGATCAGGCGAATGGATTCGACGGTCTCGATGGCACCCTCCAGGCCGCCCCGGCCGACACCGCCCAAGGTATTCTAAACCGAGGCGCTTTGCAATCTCCAACGCGGGCCGGATCGCGGACGTAGGGAGCGTAGGTGGGAACGGCGCTGCTCGCCCTGGCGCTCGCGGGTCTGTCGCAGGAATCTCCGCGCGGAGAGGCGGAAATCCGCCGCCGCGCCGGGCCCTCCTGGATCGTGCTTCGAACGACGGCCCGGCTGGCCGGAGCGGTCGACTCTCTGACCTGGAACGGCAAGGAGTTCATCGACAGTTTCGATCACGGCCGCCAGCTCCAGTCCGCGGCTTCCTTCGGAGACGGAGGACCCGACTTTTGGGCGGAAACCTACAACCCCACCGAAGCGGGCTCCCGGGCCGACGGGACCGGGCCGACGAGCACGAGCGTTCTGCTCTCCTTCAAAGCGGAAGCGGATCGTCTGGAAACCCGCACCCGGATGGCGTTCTGGCTGCGGCCGGGGGAGTTCTCGGAGGGTCGGCCGGCGCGGAACCGCACGGCCCTTTCGGACCACATCGTCTCCAAACGGATTACCCTGGGGTGGGGAGGGCTGGATCACGTCCTCGAATACCGCGTCCTCTTTACGGTGCCGCGGGGGGAGTCGCACCGCTTCGCGCAATTCGAGGCCGTCACCGGCTACATGCCCGCCGAGTTTTCCCATTTCCTGGCCTACGACCCCGCGCAAGGCGCGCTCCGCGAACTCTCCGACGGTCCGGGCGAGCAATCCCTTCCCGTGGTGCTGGCGACCCCCTCCGGGAGCCATGCGATGGGAGTCTATTCGCCCGATCAGCCGTCCGAAGGATTCGAAGACGCCGGCTACGGACGTTTCCGTTTTGCGGCCCAACGGGTCGTCAAATGGAACTGCGTCTTTCGGATCCGCTCGGCGGCCGGCGTGCGCCCCGGAGACTATCCCTTCCGGACCTATGTGGTCGTGGGCTCCCGGACCGACGTCCTGGAGGCCCTGAAGGCGCTGCACGAGCGCCTCCCGACGCGGCGTGTGGGACCGCCGCCGGTCCGGCTGGGTCTTGCGGCCTATTACCGCAAGTACGTGGACGCGGACGGCATCCCCGTCGTCGCTTCCGAACGGGTCGAGGATCGCGCTCTTCTGGAGGCGCGGGACCGGGTGCTTCTGCTTCTGGCCCGCCGGACGGACCTGCGCGACGCCCTGGTCCGCCACGGCGTCCGCGTGGCGGTGATCGGCCGGTCGGAGCGGACGACGGATCTTCCGGAATACGGCGACCTGCCGGGGGCCTTTCCCGGCACGGACTGGAATCGGCGCACGCGCGGGCTGGGCGCGACGCGCGAGCGGCCCGTGGCCAGCGCGGGGGAGGAGAACCTCCTGGGGCTCGCCGGCGATCCTTATCGGGGCGAGGACATCCTCACGCACGAGTTCGCTCACACGATCCACACGCTGGGACTCCGGAGCGTGGAACCGGCGTTCGAAGACGCGCTGCGGCGGGCGTTCGAGCATGCGCGCTCGCAGGGATTGTGGAAAGGAACGTACGCCTCCACCTCGCCGGAGGAATACTGGGCCGAAGGAGCCCAGTCCTGGTTCGACCGGAACCGTTCGGCCGATCCGCCGGACGGAGTGCACAACTCCATTGCGACCCGCGAACGCCTGCGCGCCTACGACCCGGAATTGGCGCGGCTCCTGGAGCGCGTCTTCGGAGCGGACTGAGGAACCGCGCCGGGAACCTCAACGCCGGCGCGCGGCCTGAAGGACGGCGCGGCGCCGGTCTTCTTCCACGTTCGCGCGGCGGAGCTCTTCCTCCAGAAGCTCGAGGCCGCCGTTTCCTCCGGCGATTCCGTTGAGCCGGGCGGCCAGGGTGGAGCGGACCAACTCCGCCTCCCCGCCCCCTTCGGCGCGGCGCCATGCCTCGAAAAGCTCGGCATCGTTCCGCAGGTAATACTTCTGATGATAATCCTCGGCCGGATAGAAACGGCGGAGCCGCGCGATCTCGGTGTGGATCTTTTTTCCCAGGCGGGCTTCCTCGCGGTCCCGCGAGGCCAGGGCGCGACGAAGCTGATCCTCGTCGTGGGCGAAGATCGCCGACATGTACTGGCGCCGCCACGGGCGCGCGCACGGATTGTGGGACTTCCAGAAAAGATCCAGAAGTTCCTCGTACGAAACCACCGCCGGATCGAATTCCACCTGAAGGCACTCGGCGTGGTCGCCCAGGTTTCGGTAGGTGGGGTTCTCGAGCGTTCCGCCCGCGTAGCCGACGACCGTGCGGGCGACGCCGGGCACGATCCCGAACCGGGAGTCCGGCTCCCAGAATCAGCCCAGCGCGAAGGTGGCCGTCCGGAGCGTTCCGGCGGCGGCCGGGGCGGGCGCGGGGGCGGAGCCTGCGGCGGGGGTCATGGACGCCTCCTGGGAAACGGACGGCCGGCAGGCGGCCAGGGCCGCCGCCAGAACCGCGGGGACGATTCTTCCCGACATGTCTTCCTCTGCACCTCCATACCTCATAACACGCCTGCCGGACAACGTATTTCGGCGGCGCGGAGGGATGTATAATTGATGCATCAGACGCGGGTCCCGCTCCCCGGGGGAGCCGGGACTCCTAAGGAGGGACGATGTCGGGGAAGGCGCGCCGGAGGGAGCACGCGGCCATTCTCTGGAGCGCGCTCGCCGTGGAGGTCGGGCTGATTCTCCTTTTCGCCCTGCGGACCGGCCCGGAAGGGCTGCGCGAAGCGGCGGGGGCCGAGCGGCTGGCCGTGGCCAGCTTCGTCCTCTTCCTCCTGTACGCCCTGTACGTGGAGCTCCGGGTGAAGGGATACGCCCGGGCGCTCGAGCGCTCCGAGGAGCGCCTCCGCGAGAGCGAGGAGCGCTACGCCCTGGCGATGCGGGGCGCCAAGGACGGCCTCTGGGACTGGGACGTCGCCACGGGCCGCGTGTACTACTCCCCCCGCTGGAAGTCCATGCTCGGCTACGCGGAGGACGAGATCGGCGCCGCGCCCGAGGAATGGCTCTCGCGGGTCCACGAGGAGGACCGCGCCCCCCTTCAGGCGGCCATCGCCTCCCACGTCCTGGGTCACGTGCCCCACTTCGAATGCGAATACCGCATCCGCACGCGCGACGGGACGTGGCGCTGGATGCTCAGCCGCGGACTGGCCGTCCGGAACGCGCGGGGGGAGGTCCTGCGCATGGCAGGCTCCCAGACGGACATCACCGAACGCAAGGACTTCGAGGAGCGCCTGGCGCGCCAGGCGCTCTACGATCCGCTGACGGCGCTGCCCAACCGCACGCTCTTCCTGGACCGCCTCGCGCAGGTCGTCCGGCGCGCGCGCCGCGATCCCGCCCGCGGCTGCGCCGTGCTCTTCGTCGATCTCGACCGGTTCAAGGACGTCAACGACCGCCTCGGCCACGCCGCGGGCGACCGGCTGCTCGTCGAGGCGGCGCGCCGCCTCGAGCGGGCCGTGCGCCCCGGCGACACGGTGGCCCGCCTGGGAGGGGACGAATTCACCGTCCTGCTCGAGGACGTTTCCGGACCCGAGGACGCCGTGCCGGTGGCCGAGCGGCTGCGGATGGAATTCGAGCGTCCCTTCGAGCTGGAAGGCGGGCCCGTGACGGTCACGGCCAGCATCGGAGTCGCCGCCGCCCGCGCTCCCGAACGGCCGGAGGACCTGCTCCGCGAGGCGGACCGCGCGATGTACCGGGCCAAGGAACTCGGCCGGGCCCGGTTCGCCCTCCTCGAAGCGCGGCCGGCCTGAGCGGGCGGCGGTCCTTTTCAGAGACCCTCCGCCCGCCCGTCCGTGACGCCGTTCTTCATCGCCTCACATTCGGCGTAAGATCCTCGCTCCCCGGCCATCCATCCTTCCGGAGCGTCCTCTCCCGCGCATCGAGTCCATGGTGCCGCTGGCCGTGCTCCTGGCAACCTGCATCCCGGCCGCCGCCGGCCGGGGTTCGGACGCCCCGCGCGCCCCGGACGGACGCGAGCCCTCCCGCGCCGCGACCCGTCCGCCCGAGAGCTTCGCCAACGTGGGCTACGGCCCGCTCACGCTGCCGTCCCAATCCCCCCTCCAGGCGCTCCGGTTCGGCCTCCCTCCCCTGCCTCCCTCGCCCCTGTCCCGGGGTCACGCCGAGTTCAGCCTCGGGGGCACCTGGGTGAACGTCTGGGCGGTCAAGGAATTCGAGTACGCCCTGGACTACGAGATGCTCCAGTCCACGATCGGCGTCCGCTACGCGATCGACGAGACCCTCCAGATTCAGTTCGAATACTCCCACCGCAGCCGGTTCGGCGGCCGGATGGACGGTTTGGTCCAGGGATTCCACGATCTGGCGGGGCTCGACCAGGACGGCCGGGACGGCCGTCCCCGCGGGGACTTCGCGTTCGTGCTCGGAGGGCGGGAGGCGGCCCTCCGCGACGACGATCGCGGAAGCTTTTCGGAATCGATTCTCGTATCGATCCGCCGGGACCTCTTTCCGGGGACGGACGTCCTGCCGGCCGTATGCGTCTCCGCGACGCTGCGCGGGGACCTGCGCCACGATCCCGGCCTCGACGGACCGCCGATCGACGCGGGGCTGTCGCTCGCCGCGGCCAAGGGCCTGGGCGCGTTCTACGTCTACCTGGGCATCGGCCTGGCGGAATACGGCGACGAGTCGTTCCGCGGAATGGCGCTCCGGCCCCGGCCGTTCGCCGTCCTGGCGGCGATCGAATGGCGATTCTCGGACGGCATGTCCCTGGTGCTCCAGTATCTCGCCAGCCAGGGCGTGGCCGAGGATTTCCGCCCTTTCTCGCGATCGTCGCACGAGCTGACGCTCGGCTGGCGGGGCGAAACCGGAGGCGTGGCGCTCCAGCTCGGCCTGCTCGAAAATCTCTTCACCTTCGACAACAGCCCCGACTTCGGCGTGCACCTGGGGGCGAGTTTCCGGCTGTGAACCGGAAGATCAGCCCCCCGACACGGCCTGGGCGAACGTGACGACATCTCCGTCCGCCACCGGCACGTCGAGCGACGGCAGCCGCCGTGCGTCCGTTCCGTTATGCAGGCACAGGACGTGGAGGCGGAAGCGTCCGTCCGGCTCGAAGAGGTGATGCCTCAGGGCGGGCGATGCGGCCAGCGCCGCGTCGATCGCCTCGCGCAGCGTGGCGGCCTCGACCTCGACGCGGCTCACGCCCGTGGCCTGCGCGACCAGGCCGGGGAACCGGACGGTGACGCGCGCCTTGCGGACCATGGTCACACGACGGCGACGCTGACCGAAAGGATGCCGGGCAGGTAAGACGCGACGGCCTTCCAGGAGCGCCCCTCGTCGGCGCCGACGAAAAGCTGGCCGGCCGTCGTCCCGACGTAAACGCCGCAGGGCCGCAGCGGATCGGAGGCCATTCCCTCCCGCAGGACGCCCAGATAAGCGTTGTCCGCCGGAAGCCCCCGGCGCAGGGGCCGCCAGGAGCTTCCGTCGCGCGCGTACACGACGAGCGCCCCCGGGGTGGCGCGGAACGTCCCTTCCTGAGGTTCCAGAGGCGTCACCCAGCACCGATCGGGATCCCGGGGGTGCAGGGCGAGCCCGAAGCCGAATTCGCTCGGCAGGCCCCGGTCGATCCTTTTCCAGGAGTCTCCGCCGTCGTCGCTGCGGTAGACGCCCCAGTGGTTTTGCTGGAAGAGCCGTCCCGGCGCCGCCGGGTGGAGCAGCAGCTTGTGAACTCAGGACCCCGCGGCCGTCTCCTTGGGGTCGCCCGGCAGCCGCGCCAGCCCCTCGTTGATGACGCGCCAGGTTTTGCCGCCGTCTTCGGTGCGGAACGCGCCGGCCGACGAGATCGCCACGTACATCCGGCGGCGATCGGCGGGATCGATCTGGATCGAGTGGAGGCACATGCCTCCCGCGCCCGGAGTCCAGGAGGGACGGGTCGGGTGCCGGGTGAGGCCCTTGACTTCCTCCCACGTACGTCCCCGGTCCTCGCTCCGGAAGAGCCCCGCGGGGGCCGTTCCCGCGTAGAGGACCTCCGGCTCGGAGGCGTGTCCCGGCTCCACATGCCACACGCGCGGCGTGGAGGCGATCCCGAACTCCTTGAAGAACTTGCGTTGCGAGGGAAGAAGCTTGGGGGGCACCGGCGGCCGTTCGGCGCCCTTCAGGTCCTTGCCGGAAAGCCCGCCCTGAAAGACCGTGGTGCCGAACGCGTCGTTCGCCGCGGCCGCGTAGAGACGGGGCGTCGAGCGGACGTCCACTCCGGCGTGGTAAATCTGCCACCCCTTCAGCAGCGGGCCCCGCGCGCTCCATCGGGAACGGGAGCGATCCGACTCGAAGATGAAAAGCCCCTTGCGGGTCCCGGCGCAGACGACGACGCGATCGGCCATGGTTCCTCCCGGCGGGGAGGCGCCTGTCGGGCGACAGGCCGGCCTTCCCGTCCGGGACGAGGATACCCGAACCGCCCCGTGTGCCGAAGGAAAATACCGCGTCCGGCGCGGCTACACCGACCGGATCTCCTGCCGGAGGAACACGGCGTACGACGCCGCGAAGCAGAGGAACGTGAGCGCGACGATGCCGATGAGGTGCGGGGCCACCACGAGCGTCGATTCCAGGACGTCGAGAGGGTTATTGAACCGCGTCATGGAGATCCCTTCCATGGGCCCCACAAGGACCATCGTGCGGGTCGTCTTGCGGTACGGATCCAGAAGGATCGAAGAGGCCTCGCTGTACAGGGTCACCGGACTCGTCCGTCCGACCCAGGCGGCCGTCTCTTCGAAGCGGCTCACCTGCTCGGGATCCCGCGGGTTCTCGATGGGCGAGAGGGCCCCGGCCACGAGGTTGGCCGCCAGGGACACCAGGAAGGCCACCAGAATCCAGCACGCGATCGCCGCCAGCGCGGACGTTCCCACCGACCGGAAAAGGACCGACGCGAGAATCGCCAGGCCCAGCCAGAAACCCAGGTAGAGCACGCTCAGCACCGCGTAGATCGCCAGCCGGGCCACCTGCTCCGCCGTGGGCACCACGCCGATCACGAGCATGCCCATGCCCGAAATGAGAAGGGACAGGCTCGCCACCAAGAGCGCGCAGACGGTCAGGCCCGCCAGGAACTTCCCGACCAGGATGGAGTCGCGGTGAATGGGCTGCCCGAGAAGCATCGCGAGGGTGCCCTCGTTGCGTTCGCGGTTGATCGCGTCGAAGCCGAGCACGATGCCCATGAGCGGCCCGAAGAATGCGATGAACTGGACCAGGGAGAAGAACTCGCCCCGCGTGACGAAGAGGTAGAGGAAGACGTGCGGGTCCTTCGCCCCGCGATCGATCTCGGCGCGAATGTTGAGGCTCACCGAGTTCGTAATGAGGAGGGCGACTCCGACGATGAGGCAGAAGAGGATGAGAAAGCGCGTCGAGTTGAGCGCGTCGGCCAGTTCCTTGCGCCACACGGTGCCCACGTCAGGCCTCCCGGAAGTACCGCATGTAGATCTCCTCGAGGGTCATGCGCCGTCCGCCTTCCGCCGCCAGCCCCTGGCTCGAGAGCTCCTGGAGCGTCCCCTCCGCCACGAGCTTCCCCTGATTCATGATTCCCACCCGGTCGCAGATCTCCTGTACCTGGTGGAGCTGGTGGGAGCAGAGCAGGACCGTGATCTTCTGCTCGACCCGCAGCGACCGGATGAGATCGAGGATCGCCTTGGTTCCCTGGGGGTCCAGTCCCAGAGTCGGCTCGTCGAGAATCATGACTTCGGGCTTCTTGACGAGCACTCCGGCCAGACCCAGCCGCTGGCGCATGCCGCGCGAGTAGGTGGCCACGGTCCGGTCGGCCGCCTCGGCCAGCTCCACGCGCTCCAGAGCCTCCTGGATCCCGCGTTCCGCCGCCGGACCGTCCAGGCCGTTCAGCCGCGCCAGGTAACGCAGATTCTCCCGGCCCGTCAGGTCGCGGTAGAAACCCAGGTTCTCGGGCAGGTAGCTCACCCGGCGCTTCACCTCGAGCGGCTGCCGGAACGGATCCAGGCCCAGCACCTCCGCCCGACCCGCCGTGGGCTCCGTGAGCCCGAGAAGCATCAGGATCGTCGTGGTCTTCCCCGCCCCGTTGGGGCCCAGGAAGCCGTAAATCTCGCCCCGCGCGAGCCGCAGGTTGAGCCCGTCCACGGCCACCTTGTCCCCGTAGGCCCGCGTCAGATACTCCGTGCGGACGACCGTCTCTTCGGACATGCGCCGAAACCCTCGAGCTAGCGGCGGCCGAACACCTTGAAGAGCGCGCTCAGACCGGCGATCACCGCGATGATGATGCCCACCCCCACCCACGCCCACGCCGTCGAGGGCTTCACCGTCACGCGCAGCTCGAGATCATCCTGCCCCCGCTCCGCCCGGGCGGACACCTGCACCGAATAGTCCCCCACCAGGGCGTCTTTGTGCGGGGTGATGATCACCTCGACCTGCTCCATCTTGCCGGGGGCCACCGACTCCAGCCGCTCCGGCTTGAACGTCACCTTCCAGTTCTCCGGCTTGAAAGAGTCGAATTTGATGCCGCTGAGCGCCGCGGTCCCCGTGTTGACGACGTAAATCGAGAGATTCGACTCCTGCCCGCCCCGCCCCGTCAGCGACAGCAGCCCCTTGACCGTCCGAAGCTCCAGCCGATAGGTCCCCGTCAGCTCGACGGTCAGCTCCCGCTTGGCCTCCATCTCCTTGCGGGAAAGCTTGGCGTACACCGTAATCGGGTACTTCCCCACGGCGCTTCCCGGCGCGGGCTTCACCTCCACGTCCACGGATTTGCTGAGATTGGCCTCAACCTTGAGCGAGCCGATATAGCGGTTCTCGTAGGACGGCTTGAACGACACCTCCCACCCCGCCGGCGCCTCCGCCCGCAGGGCCGCCATGTCCTCGACCTCCGTGTTGTTGTGGATGTTGACCGAGAAGCGGAAGTCGCCGTCATTGGCCCCCCGCAGGTTCGGATACGAACACGAAATCTCCACGGGGTCCTTGGCCCCGCCCCCCTCGTCCGACGGCGACCGGACGGTGATCTCCCCGCGGGCCTTGACGTCGATCTTCTTGTCCTCCGTGGAAGCGCGCACGACCACCGCGTACTTGCCCGGGGGGACGTTCGCCTTCCGGTCCTTCTCCTCCTCCTTCTTATCCTTGGCCGGCTTGGGTTTGAGCGTCACCTTCAGCGTGCGCTTCTCGCCGGAGGCCACGAAAAGCCCTCCCACCGCCCGCCCGAAATCCTCGATCCGGCTGACCAGATCCGCGGGCGCCTCCGCCAGCTCCAGAAGAAGCGTCTCGTCCCTGCGGCCGTTGTTCTTGACCACGAGATCCAGGCTCACGCTCGAGGACGGCTCCACCTCCACGCGCGGAAACTCGAACGCCAGGCTCACCTCCCGTTCCGGCTTGGCGGACTCCTGAGCCGCCCCCGCCCCCGCCGCCAGGCAAAGGACCGCCGCCCCGATCGCGCCCCATCCCCTGCGCACCGCGTTCGAAGAACTCATCGAGGAACCCCCCTGCATCATCCTCCCGTGACGGGAACCGTAGAACATGGTCCGCTAAGCAAGTTCCTTGCCGAACGTACGATGGACGTCATCCCTAAATACGTGCCAAGGAAGAATTTATTGGATCCGTTCGCGCCGAGGCCCGGAAGCCCGTGCCAATCTGGCAGTCCGGCCGTCACGGGCGGCCTCTTTGACGGGAGATCCGCGCCCCGTCGCGTCTGCCGGGCGCGTACCATTAGAAGATCGACCCTTTGCGGAGGAAACCTGCCATGCCCCGCCTCAATCGCCGCGAGTTCCTCGAACGCACCCTTTGGGCCGCCGCGGCCTCCGCCGCCGCTCCCCTTCCCCTTTCCGCTTCCCCCGGCGGCCGCCGCGCCGGTCCCAACGACCTGCTCCGCGTCGCCGTCGTGGGCGTCCGGGGCCGGGGAGGCGGCCACGTCAGCGCCTTCGCGGCCATGAAGGACGTCCAGATCGCCGCCCTCTGCGACGTCGACGAGAACGTGATCGCCGGGGCCATGAAGCGGGCCGAGGAGGCCGGCGGCCGAAAACCCGCCTTCTACAAGGACTACCGAAAACTCTGCGAGGACCCATCGATCGACGCCATCTCGGTGGCGACCTGCAACCACACGCACACGCTCATCTCGCTGACGGCGGCCCAGGCCGGAAAACACGTCTACGTTGAAAAACCCCTCAGCCACAACGTCTGGGAAGGCCGCAAACTCGTCGAAGCGGCCCGCAAGTACGGCGTCGTCGTCCAGCATGGAACCCAAAGCCGCTCGGAAGGCCGCTGGCGCCGCGCGATCGCCTTCCTGCGTTCGGGAAAGCTCGGCGCCGTGAAGACCGCCCGCGGCTTGTGCTACAAGCGCCGTCCGTCCATCGGCTTCAAACCCGACGGCCCGGCGCCTCCCGGCGTCGATTACGACCTCTGGCTCGGACCCGCTCCGGAACGTCCGTTCAACCCGAATCGCTTTCACTATAATTGGCACTGGTTCTGGGACTACGGCAACGGCGACCTCGGCAACCAGGGGGTTCATCAAATGGACATCGCCCTCTGGGGCCTCGGGAAAACCGAGCTTCCGCGGCGGGTCCTCAGCGTCGGCGGACGGCTCGGTTACAAGGATCAGGCCGAAACCGCCAACACCCAGGTCTGCTGGTACGATTACGGAGACGCCGAAATCGTCTTCGAAGTCCGGGGCCTGGACACCGACCCCTTCATGGGCCAGCGGATCGGCAATATCTTTCACTGCGAGAAAGGCTATCTCGCCGGAACCACGGCCTTCGACCTCGACGGCGCGAAGATTCCGATCGAGGCGGAGGACGACGGCAAAGGGGGCAATCATTTCCGGGTGTTCGTGGACGCCGTCCGCGGCGGGAAGAAAGAAAGCCCCACGGCCGACGTGATCGACGGCCACCTCTCGAGCGCCCTGTGCCACCTGGGCAACATCTCGTACCGGCTCGGGGAGCGGCGCAAACTTTCCGAAGAGGCGCCCTTCCGGGAAATCGCCTCGGGACAGGAGGCCTACCGGCGGATGCGCGCGCATCTGCGCGACAACGGCGTGGGCGAGGAAACGGAGTTCTTCGTGGGCCGGATGCTCGACTTCGATCCGGTCTCCGAGACTTTTAAGGGCTGCGAGGAGGCCGATCGCCTCCTCACCCGCGAGTACCGCAAACCCTTCGTGGTGCCGGAGAAGGTGTGACCATGAATCTGAGAAAAACCTCCGCGGGGATCGTTCTTCTGGGCCTTCTGGCGGCGGGCGGGGCCGCCCAGGAGGCGGAGCCGCCGCTCCGGCTGGGGATGATCGGGCTGGACACTTCCCACGTGATCGCCTTCACCCAGCTCCTCAACGACCCCAAGAATCCCCATCACGTCCCCGGGGCGCGCGTCGTCTGCGGCTTCAAGGGCGGCAGTCCCGACGTCGAAGCCAGCCGCACCCGCGTGGACAACTTCACCCGCCAGCTCCAGGAGAAATTCGGGGTCGAAATCGTGGACTCGATCGAAGCGCTCTGCCGGAAGGTGGATGCCGTCCTGATCATGAGCGTGGACGGCCGGCCCCACCTCGAGCAGGCGCGGGCCGTCTTCGCGGCGGGGAAGCGCCTGTTCATCGACAAGCCGCTCGCCGGCAGCCTGCGGGACGCGCGGGAGATCGCGCGGCTGGCGCGGGAAAGCAATACGCCGTTCTTCTCGGCCTCCTCCCTCCGCTTCGCGGATTCCGTGGCGCGCACCCGGACCGACCCCGCTCTCGGAAAGATCCTGGGCTGCGACGCCTTCTCCCCCGCCTCGCGGGAACCCCACCACCCGGACCTCTTCTGGTACGGGGTGCACGGCGTGGAGATCCTCTTCTCGGTGCTCGGACCCGGATGCGAAAGCGTCCGGCGCGTCGAAACGCCGGAGGCCGATTTCGTCGTCGGCCGCTGGAAGGACGGGCGTGTCGGCACCTTCCGGGGCCTCCGCAAGGGGCACTCGGGATTCGGAGCCACGGTCTTCGGCGAGAAGGCGGTGCGCTCCACCCTTTCGCCCCAGGCGGTGGCCGCCTGGGCGCGCGAGGCCCGCAAAGCCGGCGCGGCGGTCGACGTCCCCGAGATTCAGGACAGCTACCGGAACCTCGTGCGCGAGATCGTGGCCTTCTTCAGGACCGGCCGCCCTCCGGTCCCGGTGGAGGAGATGCTCGAGGTGCTCGCCTTCATGGAGGCGGCCGACGTCTCCAAGAGCCGCGGGGGCGCGGAGGTCCGGCTGGCCGAGCTTCCGTGAGCGCGCCTCCTCATCGCGGCGCGAGCTGCCCTCGGATCTCCCCGCCCGGATTCGACGCCGAGTGCACGTTCACGTAGGCGTTCCCGCTCAGGATCGCGTCCACGGCGTCCTCGAAGGACCGGATCCCCTGCGCGGGCCGGGGCTCGAGGTCGGCCGCGGTCAGCGTGCGGCGGACGGGGCTGCTCAGCGGCGCGGTCGCCAGGGTGAAGACGATCGGCCCGTTGGCTCCCCGCGCGCCGACATGGATATGAGCCGCCGCGGGGGAGCTGCCCAGCCCCGAAAATTCGAGCGTCACGGCCAACTCCGTTTGTTCCCCGTTCAGGGTCACGGTCGCCAGGCCGGTCGCCCCCGTGGAAACGGGGGGCACTTCCTCGGAACCCGACAGCGTCGCCTGGAACACGGCCGGCCCGAGATGGCCGCGAATCTCGCCGTCGGGGTGTTGCGTCGTGTGGACGTTCACGTAGGTGCGCCCCTCGCGAATCGCCTGAACGGCCTGCGCAAAGGTCATTCCGGAGGTCGCGCCGAGGTCGGAAGCGGCGAGCGTGCCCGAGAGGGAACCGGCGAACGGACCGGGCGAGAGGGTGAAGAGGATTGGTCCGTTGACTCCGGGGGTCCCGGCGTGGATGTGCGCGGCCGTGATGTTGCTGAGCGCGGAGACCTCGAGGGTGAAGGCCATCGCCGCCCCGCCGGGCCGCACCGTCACGGAGGCGGCGCCCCGGCCGCCGGTGGCGACCGGCGGGTTCTCCTGAGCTCCGGACAGAATCGATCGGACGGTGACCGGTTCCTCGAGAACGCCGAAGCCGTCCCCGCCGTCATCGTCGTCGTGGCAGGCGGGGATCGCCGCCGCAAGGACCGCGAGGGCCGCCGCCCTCCAGGCGCGTTCGGGCCGCATGACTCCTCCTTCCCCCACGAGGGATCGCTTCCCCGTAGGGAGAGACACGCGACCGCCCGCCGTTATGCGCGCGGCGGAGGCGCGGGGGGCCCGGAGTTGCGGCGCGTCAGATCCACGCCGCGGTAGAAGCCCAGATCGATCGCCTTGCGCGCCTTGGTGAAGTAGACGATCTGCCCCGTGTGGTAGGAGAAGTGTTCGATGACGTGAACCAGAATCGACAGACCGGTCTCCGTGAAGCCCTGCACGGTGCGCGGTTCGAAAAGCGCCGCCGCCGGCAGGCGCTCGACGACCTCCACGGCCCGGCGGACGGCCGTCTCCAGATCCCGCCGGAGGTCCGCCCTGGGAACGGGCCCTCGAGCCGCGAACTCCGCGGGCCGGTCGCGCCGGTCCGGAGCTCCGCCCAGCCCCGACACGATCCACTGCCGCACGTTGCCGGCCAGATGAAGAAGCAGGTTCCCGACGCTGTTGCTCGCCTCGTTCGGACGGAGCCAGAGGTCCTCGTCGGTGAGTTCGTCCAGACAGCGCCCGATGCGCGAAAGAGACTCCTCGAGCACCCGGCGGCGGAACTCCCCCGCCAAGGCGTCGCGAAAGTTTTCCGGATTCATGTCGCCTGCACTCCCCCGTCGGCGCGCGGGTCGCTGCCTCCGACAAGCGTCCCGTCCGGATCCCGCCGGATCACCTGGCCGCGGCCGAAGACGGCGCGCGCGAAGCCGGAGATTCCCACCGCGGTCACTTCATGGCCGCGCTCCGCAAGGGCGGCCGCCGCGGCGTCGTGAAAGCCGGCCTCCAGACGCACGCGGCTGGGGCCGCCGTCCGGATCGACCATGAAGCGCGGCCGATCCAGGGCGGGCTGAGGATCCAGGCCGTCGTCCACGAGGCCCACGACCACCTGGACGTGCCCCTGGGGCTGCATGAAGCCCCCCATGACGCCGAAGGGCGCGTAGAGCGAGCCGTCCGGGCGGGTCAACATGCCGGGAATGATCGTATGGTAAGGCCGCTTGCGCGGCGCCGGCGCGTTGGGGTGCCCGGGACGCAGCGTGAAACAGTGGCCCCGGTTCTGGAGGGCGAACCCCCATCCGTTCGGAACGATGCCCGTGCCGAACCCCATGTAGATCGAGTTGATGAAGGAACAGGCGTTCCCGTCCCCGTCCACGACGCAGAAGTACACCGTGTCGGAACCCGCTCCGGGCGCGCCCGGGGCGACCTCCGGGGCGGCGCGCCGGGGATCGATGAGCCGCCGGCGCCGCGCCGCGTAATCCTTCGAAAGGAGCTCCGCGGAGGGCACCTTCTCGACGGCGGGATCGGCCACGTAGGCGCGCGCGTCGGCGAAGGCCATGCGCAGCGCTTCGATCAGGAGGTGCGTGCGTTCCGTCCCGAGAGGATCCTGGCCGCGCAGATCGAAGCCTTCGAGAAGATTGAGCGCGATCAGCGCCACGATCCCCTGCCCGTTGGGCGGGCATTCCCAGACGGTCAGGCCGCGATACGTCGTGCGAAGGGGCTCCTCCCAGGTGGATTCGTGTTCGGCGAGATCCTCGGGACTCAGAAAGCCGCCCGCCGCGCGGACCGCCCGGGCGATCGCGCGGGCGATCTCGCCGCGATAGAACGCCTCCTTGCCTCCGGCGGCGACCGCCCGCAGGGTCCGGGCGAGTCCGGGGTTGCGGAAGGTTTCGCCGGCCGCCGGAGCGCGCCCGTCCGGAAGGAGAAGCTCGCGGCCGCCGGGCGAGCGGGCCATAAAGGCGGCGGCGCCCTGCCACGCGTGGGCGGTCCAGGGGGCCACGGGGAAGCCTTCCTCCGCCCACCGGATCGCCGGCTCGAGGACGCGCGCCCGGGGCAGGCGGCCGTAGCGGGCCAGAAGGTCGCACCAGCCCGCGCAGGCTCCCGGGACGGTCACGGTGGCGGCGTGGTGCGCCGGAAGGGGCACGAGGCCTTCGCGGCGGAGGCGCTCCAGCGTGAGCGCCGCGGGCGCGCGGCCCGATCCGTTGAGCGCCGTGACCTTCCCCGGGGCGGCCTCGTAGTAGAGGGCGAACATGTCGCCGCCGAGGCCGGTGGACATGGGCTCGGTCACGTTGAGCACCGCGGCGGCGGCCACGGCGGCGTCGGCGGCGGAGCCTCCCTCGCGGAGGACCCGGACGGCGGCCTCGGACGCGAACTTCTGGCTGGTGGCCGCCATGCCTCGCCGCGCGCGGGACTCCGCCGGGCCCGCGCATCCCGCCGCGGCCCCCGCGGCCGCGCCGGCGGCCAGAAAGGTCCTCCGGGAAATCGGCCGCGCGCTCATCTCTCTTACGTAACGCTCGGAGAACCCTGACGCACGGCGGCGCCGTTACTTTCCCGGAGCGCTCCAGAGCCCGAAACCGCCGCCCCTTCCGAATCCCCAAAGAAGCGCGGCCGCTCCGACCGCCCCCAGAAAGCACAGCCGTTCCGTCCGGCTTCGGATGAAACCGCAGCCGCACCGGTCCGACTCGTCTTCCGAATCCGGGGACGCGGCCCCCGAGCCGGACCCCGGCGGCCCCGGCGGCGCCGGCGGGGGCGGCCCCTCCGGCGAGGGCATGGCCGTCCCGCTGTGACGGAAAACCATGAGATCGCCGCCGTTCCCCTCCACGACCACCAGCCCGTCCGACACGTACGTGTAGCGCGGCAGGATCCCCTCGCTGTACGCGTTCCGCGCCGGCGTCGGAGGATCCAGCGTGTTCCAGTAGACCCACCAGCCCGGCCCGGGCCACGTCCGCGGATCCCCATAGAGCGTGAGCGATCCCGTCGTCCAGTGCGTCTGCGGATCGTAGGAGCCGTTGGCCTGAATCCTCCGGAGCACGACCGGATGGCGCGTGGTGCGGATCGGATCGGCCCGCGTGGCCCCCCGCGCGGCCGAACGCTCCGTGATCCGGGCGGCCTCCGAGGCTCCCCAGTGAGCATGAAAGATCGTGTCCCCCGCCATCGTCAGGGGGCAGGCTTCGTCCGTGATCCTCACCATGAAGCCGTGCTCCTCGAACTGCACGAACCGCAGATCGCCCGCCTGATAGCCGGACACGGTTTCGGCGTCCAGCACCATCTCGCCGAGGTGGGAATCCCACCGGCCGTCCCAGTTGGGATCCCGCGTGTCGCCGTTGCGCCAGAGGACGTAGGCCAGCTCCCGGTCGCCCACCCGGCGCACGACCGGAAAGTTGTGCACCCGCAGGCGCGGCGAGCCGTCGGAAAGAAGATCTTCGACCCCCGAGGGGCCGACCGCGGGGACGAACGCCTCGCGACCGTCGTCCAGACCGAGCGCGAAGAGATTCCTGTACTGGGGGTTCTCCACCAGCCGCCGGCGGATGTCCGCGTTCGTCCGCGGCCACTTGCCCCCGGGACCGCCTCCCGTCCAGAGCGTGCCGTTGATGTCCCCCACCAGCATGCGGACGAACACGATCCCTCGGCCGTCCGCCACGACGGGCCAGCCGCCCGTGAATTCCACGTGGGTTCCCGGCGAAAGCGTCGTGGGCTTCACCCGCCATGCGCGCGCGCCGTCCGTCTCGCGCACGGCGTGCACGTAAAGATCCGCCGTCGCGAAAATCGCCAGCTTCCGCGAACCCGAATACGCCGCGAGCGTCTGGGGCGCCGAACCCGCCGAATAAACCCACGCGCGGGTCATCGTCGCCCCGTCGACTTTGTGAAGCTCCCCCCGCTCGGTCAGCACATACGCCGCCCCGCCCGCCCAGAGCACCGGCTTGACGATCTTCCCGCCGGCGTCGTACGTCCCGAGGATCCCGCCGTCGGAAGCGCGGAACTTGTAGAGCACTCCCGACTCCGCTCCCGCGAACACCGCCGCTCCGGCCGGATCGTAGGCGGGCGTCGTCTGAAACGAAGCGCCGTCGAACCTCCATCCGACGCCTCCGTCGGTCTTCCGCAGGGCGTACAGCCCGCGGCTCCCCGCCGGGACGTAGACGTGCCGCCCTCCCGTGCAGGTGCGCGCCTCCCACGGAACGTGCGCCTGAGGCTGATGGTAGAAGTGGCCGCCTGTCCCTCCCTGCGCGTCCGGGCCGTTCCACGTCCAGGCCGGAGTCCACGGAGGCACGGGCTCTTCCGGCGAGTATCCCGTCCGCTGCGCGTCGTGGCCGTCCTGGGTCCATTCCTGGGCCGCCAGGACCAGAAGAAAAATCGCTTCCATCACGGAACCCTCGGTCCCTCACGGACCTTCACGGAGAAGGGGTCGATGACCGTCAGGTCTCCGGGCCGTTCCAGATAAATCGCCGGGTCTCCCTGATACCATCCGATCCGACCGCGGACCCGCACCTGCAGACCTTCGCGGACAAGCGTCTCCCGGTTCCGCCCCCACCGGCGGCCGAACTCGGGGCCGAAGCGCTCCCAGGCGGAATGGGGAATCTGGACTTTGAAAGCCCCCTGATGAGGATGTTGAAACCCGAGAAGCACGGTCTTGCCGTTGTTGAAGACGTAACGGACCGTCCCCTCGACGGCGGCCTCCGTTCCCGCGAACGCGGCCGCCTCTTCAGGACGGAGCACCCGGCCGGCGGGACGCGGGGGATCCGGCCGCCGGGACAAAGCCGGTTCGGACACGACCCGGCGTCCGGCGCGCGCGGTGGGATCCCCGGATTCCAGGCACACGACGGCGCCGTCGCAGCTTCGGTAGTACATCCGGCCGTTGCTGACCACCCAGCAGGAGTAGGAGCTCCAGTAGGAGTCGTAGACCGTACCCTGACCCCAGTAGATGTAGAAGCCGAAAGGGATCGTCCGCGCGTCGCCGTCCTGGCTGAGCGGCCCGCTCGAATAATGGCTCGCGCTGAAGGGAACGCTCCGCGTGGACGTCACGATCTGAGGAAGACTTTCCGTCCGGATCGGATCCGAGTAACTCCCCCGGGAGGACGAGCGATCGGTCACGCTTCGAGCGAAGCCCATCATCCAGTGCCCGGCCAGGATGTGGTCCCCCGCCGCCGTCACGAACGCCTGCTCGTCGGTCGGGAAAAACGATCCGTTCCGGCTGTCCATCCAGCGGACTTCCCCGGCGGCGACCCCCGAAACGGTCGCTCCGTCCAGAACCATCTCCCCCAGATAGGAATCCCACCGGCCGTCCGTATTCTGGGTCTGATCCCCGCGGATCACGGTCCAGACCACCTCGCCGCCTCCGGGCAGCTTCTTGAGCGCGGGCATGGGCCCCATGGGCATGTAGCCGCCGTCGCCCCAGCCTCCGTGGCCGAGGTTGCAGATGAAGGGCACCGTGCCGTCGTCCAGATCGAGCGCGTAGAGACACTGCTCCTCGGGCCGACCGGTCAGATTCCGGCGAATATCCGCATTGGTCGTGGGCCACGGGCTCCACGTCCACAGCGTCTGCCAGTCCAGCCGATATCGGACGAGCGCGTAGCCGTGCGCTTCGGAGACGACCGGCCACCCCCAGAGCGCTTCCGCGAGCCCCTTGCCGTTGTCGCCGGGATCGCCGCCGCTCCGCGGCGTGGGCTTCACCCGCCACGCCCGGTTGCCCGAGGAGGCGTCGATCGCATGGACGTAAAGATCCTGGCTGACCACGAACAGCCGCCCCCGCGACGGCGAGTAGGCGGGCGGCGTGTCCACCCGCGAATCGGCCTCGTAGGACCACCGCGCCGCCAGGCTCGCTTTATCGAGCGCGTACACGCGGTTCCCGGCGGAGACGTACACCGTGTCTCCGGCGAGACACGGCGCCAGCGAAACGCCCGCCGACGCATTGAAGCTTCCCAGAACGGAGCCGTTCGAGGAGTCCAGGCGATAGAGACGGCCGTCCGTGCAGGCCGCATAAAGCGAACCCGTCTCCGGATCGTAGGCCGGGGTGGAAACCGCATCGCCGCCGGGATCCGCCGTCCAAACCACCGATCCGTCGGTTTCGGCCAGGGCGACGATCCCCGCCGCGCCCCGGGCGAGGTAGACCCGGCCACCCCCGGTCACGGGCTGCACGTTTCGGGGCAGGGACGTTTTCCCGCTCGAAATTCCGCCCGACGCATTCGGCCCATTCCAGGACCACGCCCACCGCCAGGGCACGGGCACGCTGTCGGGGGCGTAGCCCGCCCGTTGCGCGTCATGGCCGTGCTGGGTCCATTCGGCTGAGCCATTTCCACTTCCGCCCCCCCCCCCCCCCCCCCCCCCCCCCCCCCCCCCCCCCCCCC
>DATLZA010000161.1 GCA_035574235.1 Planctomycetota bacterium
CTCCCGTCATCCGCGACTCCCCATCCTCGATGTATCCGGGACAGGAAGGCCCTTCCCCGCCCGGCTCTATGTGGAAAACGCTCCCGAATCCGCAATCGCCCGGAAAATCCGCAGTTGCCTGAATTATAGCCGCGCCCCATGCCTCCCTCAATAGAAAGGCGGGACCGGGACCGCCGAAGCTCTCTATTTCGGGGTGGGCCGGCGGATCAGCCGCCGCACGGCGTCTAGAAATTCCTGCGGCGTGAACGGCTTGTAAAGGACCGCGTCGGCGCCCCAGGGGGCCCCGGGCCCTTCCTCCGGAACGGCCAGAAAGAGGACGGGCGTTCCCTCCTGACCGGGCCTCCGGCGCAGGTACCGCACGAACGCCTTCCCGCGCACCGAGGGAATGCGGATGTCCGCGATCGCCAGATCGTAAGGCCCCTCTCCCTCGGCCAGAGCGGCCTCCGGGCCTCCGAACGCTTCCACCTCGAACCCTTCCCGAAGGAGAACCCGCTCGACCACAAGCCGGAGCAGCTCATCGTCCTCCACCAGAAGGGCCACCCGCCGCGCCCGGCCCGCCGGGCTGCGCCGTCCGGACAATGCGTCGCGCAGACACCCGAGCAGCCGGTCCAGCGGCCCCCGGAGACGATCCCCCTCCAGGGCGCGCTCCACGTCCCGAACCGCCTCCGCAATCCCCGGAAGAGCCGCCGCGTCCGCCTCCCGAAGCGCCCGCGCGATTTTCAGGACGGCCCCGGCGCTCTCCTTGAAGGCGTTCAGAAAGGTCGCCCGGGCGGACTCCAGCGCCTCGACCCACTCTCCAAGACGCGATTCGAGGTCTTCGCGCTCGCCGGGACGCCCAGGACGTTTCATGCTCACGGACCCTGAAGCGCAAGTTCCGTGCCAGATGAAACGCGGGGCGAAGGAGGGCGAATCTTTCAATATTGTTGCAAAACGTTACGAACCTGAAGCTTCCAGGCCCGCCGCCCGCGCCGCCGACAGGAATTCGAAGTAGCGATAGGGGACCCCATGGCGGCGGTGGAGATCCCGAATCCGGGCGTGATAGCGCTCGTAGAGGGGTCCCATGGCGGGGGCGTACCCCGCGTCGCAGAAGAAAATACGGCAGCCGAGCATGCGGTAGGGACGCACTCCACACAAGCCCCCTTGAAGGAAGGGGCAGACGCCCTCGGGCCGCGGAGACGGTCTCGGCGCATGCCGGAGGAGGTATTCGAACTCAATGGGCGTGGTCCAGAGCTCGTGCCCGAATTCGCGGAACCGGCAACACCGCCCCGAAAGCTCGCATCGCGGACGGAGCGCGGCCAGCTCCCGATCGAGGTCTCGATAGATTTCCTCGAGCTCCCGGAAGGCGGCGGCGCGGTCCATGCCCCACCCTCACGCCGGCGCCGCGAGCGCCGCTTTCGTCGATTCGACGGCGATGCCGACCAGCCGCTCGAGCTCGCGCTCGGAGATCGAAAGCGGAGGCATGAGCACGATCACGTCCCCGAGCGGGCGCAGAATCGCGCCGCGGCGGCGGGCCTCGAGGGCCACGCGGTGCCCCATCCGCCGTGCGGGGGCGAACGGAGTCTTGCGCGCGGGATCCTCCACCAGTTCGATCCCCGCGATCATCCCGCACTGCCGGATGTCCCCCACCTGCTCGATCTCGTAGAACTCCTGGAGCAGATTCCCGAGAAGGTGGATCTTCCGGGGCAGCTTCTCCAGCACGCGGTCCTTGCGGAAGAGATCGAGCGACGCCCGCGCCGCGGCGCACGCCAGCGGGTTGCCCGTGTACGTGTGGCCGTGAAAGAACGTGCGGCGGTCTTCGACGTCCCCGAGGAACCCTTCGTAGACGCGCTCGGTCGTCAGCGTCGCCGCCAGGGGAAGATATCCCGCCGCCAGGCCCTTGGAGATCGCCAGGAAGTCGGGCGTCACCCCTTCATGCTCGCAGGCGAACATCTTCCCGGTGCGCCCGAAGCCCGTCATGACCTCGTCGGCGATGAGAAAGACGCCGTACCGGTCGCACAGATGGCGAAGCCCGGTGAGAAACCCCGGCGGCTGGACGATCATGCCGCCGGCCCCCTGAATGAGAGGTTCCACCACGACCCCCGCCACCTCGCGGGCGTGGGTCCGCAGGATCGCCTCGATGTCCTGGATGCAATGCTTCCCGCAGTCCGCCAGCGTCGAGGCCCGGTCGCACCGGTAGGAGTACGTCGTCGGGGCCTTGATCGTCGGAAAGAGCAGCGGCTTGAAGACGCCGTGGTAAAGCTCGATCCCGCCGAGGCTGACCGCCCCCACCGTGTCCCCGTGGTAGCCGGCGTCCAGGGTGACGAACTTCGTGCGTCCGGGCTGACCGTTCTGGCGCCAGTACTGAAACGCCATCTTGAGCGCCACCTCGACGGCGGTGGATCCGTTGTCCGAGTAAAAAACGCGGGTGAGCCCCCGGGGCGCGATCTCGACGAGCCGCTCGGCCAGCTCGATCGCGGGCGGGTTCGTGAGGCCCAGGAACGTCGCATGCGCCACCCGGTCGAGCTGACGCTTCATCGCGGCGTTGATCTCCCGCCGCGCGTGCCCGTGGATGTTGCACCACAGGCTCGAGACGCCGTCCAGATACTTGCGTCCGTCCGCGTCCACGAGATACGGGCCCCGCCCGGAAACGATGACGGGGAAATCCTCCTCCATCCACAGCTTCTGCTGGGTGAAGGGGTGCCAGAGAACGCGGCGGTCCCGCACGCGCCAGGAATCAGATTTTTTTGAGGGCATCGAGAAGCGCCTCGACATGTTCGGGTTCGTGCATCGCCGTCACCGTGATCCTCAGCCGCGCGGTCCCCGGCGGAACGGTCGGGGGCCGGATGGCGGGGACGAAAAAGCCCAGCTCCCGCAGCCGTTCGGACGCGCCCAGCGCGGCTTCGTTTTCGCCCAGGATCACGGTCCGGATCGGCGTCTCCGAACCCAGCCGCCGCATGTTCTCCCGCAGCCGGCGCCGGGCTTCGTCCGCGGACCGGATGAGCCGCAGCGCCTCGAGCGCCGCCGCGCAGGCCGCCGGCGGAGGCGCGGTCGTGAAAAGAAACGTCCGCGCGCGGCTCCGGACGAGCTCCACCAGATCCGCCGGCCCCACGACGAACCCCCCTACCCCGCCGGCCGCCTTGGAGAAATTGCCCGTCTGGACCGCAATCCCCAGAGTTCCCCGCCCCTCCGGCCCGAAGACGCCCAGGCCGTGGACGTCGTCCACGACGAGATCCGCCCCCAGGCGGCCGAGCTCCTCCAGGGGCGCCCGGTCCCCGTCCATGCTGAAGACGGTGTCCGTCACGATCATCTTGTGCGGAGCGTCCTCCTCCGCCAGAAGACGGGCCGCCGCGGCGGCGTCCCGGTGGGGATACACCCGCACCCGCGCCCGGGAGAGGCGGCAGGCGTCGATGAGGCTCGCGTGATTGAGCGCGTCGGAGAGGATCAGAGTCTCCCGATCGGCGATCGAAGTGATCAGGCCCACGTTGGCGGCGTAGCCGGAAGAGAAGACGAGCGCCGCCGGCGCCCCCTTGAATTCCGCCACCGCCTCCTCGAGGGCCGCGTGCCACCGTGTCGTGCCCGCCAGCGCCCGCGAGGATCCCGCGCCCCAGCCGAACTCTTCGGCCGCCCGGCGGGCCGCTTCGGCGAGGCGGGGATCCCGGCCGATCCCGAGG
>DATLZA010000162.1 GCA_035574235.1 Planctomycetota bacterium
CAAGGGCTGCGCCGGGGACCGATCGCCTCGTGGTAGAGGTGGGCCAGGCGAACCAGACGCCGCATGACCCGGCAATCCAGGTACGAAAGAGCGATCAGGTGCTCCCCGAGGGGGTGGTAACGATGTCCCTGATCAGTCCACAACTACTCGAGGATCCCGTCGAGGGGGCGTCCGTCGACGCCGTCCAGCCTCAGGCCCAGAAGCGCCGCGATCGTGGGCGCCACATCGAGGTTGCGCACGAGATCCAGCCGCGCGCCCCGGCGGATTCCGGATCCCCAGGCCACGAAGAGCGCGTTCATCTCGGGATCCGAGGCGAGGTATCCGTGGGTACCGAGGTATCCGGGTTCGGCGTCGGCCACCGGTTCGCCGTCCGGCGAGCCGTTGAAGGCATATCCCGGCCGGGCGGCCAGAACGAGGTCGCCCATCTGAGGGTTGTCGGCGGGATGAGGCAACCCGAGGGACGCATAGTCCGCCGGCTCAAGGACGCGCTCGATGCCTTCCAGGGAGCGGAAGAGTTCCCGAAGGCGGGCGAGGGTCGCGTCCTTTCGCTCGGGATGGGTCGCATAGACCATGGCGGTGCCGCCTTCGGGGTAGACGTGGGCGTCGCAGGCGGTGACCTTGCCGGCCTCAGCCTGGAGAAGTCCCTCGCGGCGCAGGAGCGCGTTGGGACGGAGGATGCGGCGGACGGTTTTGAATCCGTGGTCGGAAACGGCGAAGAACGCCGTCCGGTCGCGCAGGCCCGCTTCGTCGAGGGCGGCCAGAAGCTCGGCCGCGCGCGCGTCGGCCAGGGCGATCGCGGAGAGCCCGGCGGGGGTGCGGGGCCCGTAGCGGTGGTGGACGGCGTCCAGGTTGAGAAGGTGGACCAGGAGCAGGCGGGGGCGGTGAGTCCGCAGAAGCCAGCGGGCGGCGCGCGTCCAGATCTCGTCGCGCCAGGCTCCGCTTCCCTTGCGGAACTCGGCGATGTCCCGGGGTTCGAGGACTCCGGCGGCGACGAGTTCCCGCTCGAGCGACCCTTGCGGGTCGGGCCGTTCCTCGAACGCCCAGGTGATCGCACCTCCGGTCTGCCACGGGACCCAATCGACCTGGGCGGTGGAGAGGCCGGCGCGGTGGGCGAGGTCGTAGACGGCGGGGGCGCGCAGCAGCCGGTCGCGGCCGCAGGGTTCGACGCGCACGGGGCGGCCGGGGCCGTCGCGGACGAGGAGGCCGTTGAAGAGAACGCCGTGGCGGGCGGGGGCGACGCCGGTGGCGAGAGTGGCGTGGTTGGACCAGGTGACCGAAGGGTTGACGACGGTCATGCCGCGCGCGGCGGAAGCGCCCTCGCGGGCCAGTCGCCGGAGGGTGGGGGCGGGGGCGAAGGGGTCCTCGAGGGAGTAGGCCGGGAATCCGTCGATGCTGAGGAGGACGACGTGGCGGGCCGGAGGAGCCGGTTCGCGGGCGCACGAGGCCAGAACGAGGAGAAGGAGCGCCGGGGTCAGGGTTCGCATGAGTTCCGGCTACGTTACGCGGGAGGAAGGGCGAGAATTTCTTGGAGTCCCGCGGATTTCGGAGGAAAATGGCGGGCATGGCGGCGCGGGGCCGGAAGAAGAAGACGCGGATGGACGCGGTGAAGCTTCTGCCGGAGGTGATTCGGCGGCTCCTGGCGATTTCGGACGCGGAGGTGCTTCTCAAGGAGGTGCTCGCGCTGGCCAACGGCGCCCTGGGGGCGGACGAGGTGGCGCTTCTGCTCGTGGACGGTTCCGGCCGGGAGCTGGTGGAGCACGAGGTGGCGGGGCGGCGGCTGCGTCCGACGCCGGTGCGGATCGCGTTTCCGGGCGCGGGGGTGACGAGCTGGGTGGCCGAGCGGCGCAAGCCGCTCGTCGTGCCGGACGTGCGGCGGGACCGGCGGTATCTGCAGGTGAATCCCGAGACGCGCTCCGAGGCGGCGGTGCCGATTCTGGCGGGGGACCGCCTTCTGGGAGTGCTGAATTTCGAGTCGCGGCGGCCGGGCTATTTCCAGAAGGGGGACCTGGAGCTCCTGGGATTTCTGGCCTCGCAGATCGCGATCGCGCTCAAGTTCGCGGAGCTGGACGGGCAGGCGCAGCGCTGGCAGGAGCGTCTGGCGGCGCTGCACAACCTGGCGCGGCTTTTCGGCGGCGTGGCGCCGCGGGAGGCGCTCCTGCAGCGGACGGTGGACCTCGTGCGGATGACCTGCGGGGGCCACTACGCGGCGATTTTCCAGGCGGACTACGAGCGGGAGGAGCTTCTGCTTCTGGCGCAGTCGAGCGCGCATCCGATCAACATCGCCGTGGGGGTTCGCCAGAAGTTCGGGGCGGGGTTCCTCGGCAAGGCGTTCGCGCTCGGCGAGACCGTGAACGTCCGGGACGTCCGGAACGATCCGATGTACGTGTTCCGGGTGCCGGGGGTCCTTTCGGAGGTTTGCGTGCCCGTGCGGGTGGGGGACCACTGTCTGGGAATCCTGGACGCGCACGCCCAGAACGTGGGGGAATTCACGCCGGACGAAGTGATGTTCCTGGAGACGGTGGCGCGTCTGGTGGCCCCGGCGCTTCAGTCGTCCGCGCCGGTCGCGGGGCGTTCGTCCTGACGGTTGATTCGCCCGGGCGGCCGCCTATAATAGGCGCGGCCGCATTCCCCGGTCGATACGGTGACCGTAGCTCAAGCGGCTAGAGCACCAGGTTGTGGCCCTGGGTGTTGCGGGTTCAAGTCCCGTCGGTCACCCCAAACCATACCCGGCTTGAAACCCAGGCTCACCTGGGTCCACACCGGCCGCGATTTCGGCGGAATTTTCATCGGTCGCGTCTGCCGGCTCTGGACCATCGCGCCGGACGGGGGCGTCCGAAGCCCGAGGACGTAGCGGAAGTAGTACTGCCGGGGACATCGCAGGAACGCGTTGAGCTGCGTGAAGCTGATGGCCTTCTTGTTCTCGCCGGCGCTCTTCATGACGCTCGTTCCTGCGCAGGCGCTGGTCGCCCGCTATCAAGGAGCGCCGGGGCTGGAGCGGAATGTTGCAGGCGTGATGGAGATCAGCGGTCTTGACCGGGTGTTCACGGATTGTATATAGTTCACGTGTACGTGAGATATACAGCCCTATGAACATGAGACGGCCATCCCAGATGATCTTGGAGGCGAATTTCGCGGCCAAGCTCCGCGAATTGCTGGGTGGCGTGACCTGGCTACGCAACGTGCAGGTCGCTCAAATCGGCGGAAAGGCGGATGAGGGCTTCGACCTATTGGCCAGCCTGCCTCTGCCAAACGGCGGCAGGGCCATGCTGTTCGTGAAGTGCAAGGCGGAATTCAGGCCGAGCATGTTCCCAACCGTGGCAAGCAAGGTTCCTCCTTCCTCCGGAAGGTACAGCGCCTCGGTTAGGGTGCTGGCACTGCCGTTCGTCTCGCCGCGCATGGCGGACCTGTGCAAGGCGTCCGGATGGAGCTGGTTCGACTTGGCCGGGAACTGCCTGATCGACGTTCCTGGCGTGCTCCACTTGGAGCATACCGGCAATCCTCCGGTCCACCGACCACCCAAGCCCAGTGCCAATCTTGGAACGCCGGAGGCAGGTCGGCTGATCCGAGCCTTGCTCGCCCCGGAGAACGCAGGCCGTGTGTGGAAGCAAAGAGACATCCAGGCCCACCTCAGGGATCTTCGGTTTCCGGTCAGCCTCGGCCTGGTGAACAAAGTGGTTCGGCATCTGCGCGATGAGGCTTTTATCGAGGATCGCCCGGAGGGCGGATTCCATTTGCGCGATCCGTTGAAATTGCTCTTCGCATGGCGGGAAGCTTACCGCTTCGACCGGCACGAGCGGCGGCTGTATTTCACCCTCTTGCAGGGCAAGAGGCTTCACGACGCCCTCGCACGACTGGGTCTGGAAACGGGAGGGTTTTCGGCCTACGCGGCGTTCTCGGCGGCGGAGTTCCAGGCACCGCATGTGCGCCAGCCGAAAGTCTGGCTGTATGTGAGCGCGTCGGAGATCCATCGTTTCGAAGAGAGGATCGAGGCCAAAACGGTGGATTCAGGAGAAAGTCTGGTCGTGCTGATTCCGCACGACGACGGAGTTTTTTATCTTGGCGACGCCGGTAAGGGAGGTCCGATGGTCTGCACGAACCCCGTGCAGACCTACGTGGATCTGTATCATTGCGGCGGCCGCGGCCAAGAGGCGGCGGAAGCCTTGCTGGAGCAGCGCTTGAAACCGGAATGGAAGGGGCTGGGGTTACCGGTATGAATCCGGAGCCGCGTCGTCAGGAGGAGTACGGCTCGCGTCAGGTCAAGGCCGCCCGTCGCGTGTTGGTAGACCTAGGACAGGTGCTGGCGTCGTTCGCGGACAGCTTTGTCGTAGTCGGCGGGTGGATTCCGGACCTGCTGCTGGATGTGGACGAAGAAGAGCCCCACGTCGGAAGCATCGATGTAGACCTCGCGCTGAACGTGGAGAAGCTCAGTGGAGAGCGATACGCGGCGCTGATTGAATCGCTGCTGGCGACCCAGCGATACCGCAAGGGCGTGAAGGATTTTCAGTTGGTCGTGGATGTCGACATCGAGGATGGAGAGGAACCGGTCCAGGTCGAAGTCGAGTTTCTCGCCCCCAAAGGGACGAAGATGAAGAAGCACAAACCGAAACTCCTGGCGGGCTTCCGCGTTTTAGAGACCGAAGCGTGCAGAGCCGCCTTCCATGCGCCGGAGTCCGTGCTCTTGCAGGGCAAGACCGTGCGTGGAGCGGAAAACACCGTTCGATTACAGGTGGCCTCGTTGCGCGACTTTATCGTGATGAAGGCGCATGCCATTGCCGGGCGGGACAAACCGAAGGACAGCTATGATCTCTGCTACGTCCTCGACCACTTCCCCGGGGGCATCAAGGCGCTGGCGGATGACTGGAGGCAGCGGCTTGTCGAGAAGGAGGTGGCAAGAGCTGTGGCGGTGTTGCGAGAGAAATTTGCCAGCACGAAGGCCTTCGGACCCCAGCAGTTGGTCGAGTTCCACAATTCGCCCGACCCGGAGACCCGCAAGGCGCAGGCCCGGCGAGCCTACGAGTTGGTGCAGACGTTGCTGAGCTTGCTCTGACGATATTGACCCTTGGTGACCTGTTCGATCTCGTTCAGGATCACCGCACGCGAGCCTCAATACCCAAGCCCGTGTTTCTGGGCCTCGGCAGAGAGCTCGTCGAGCACCGCCTTCCTCGGTGCAGTGGGCGCGGACCCGGAGGACCTTGGAGATCCGCGAAGGGTCCTCCCCCGTCCGACGGGCAAGGGCGCGAAGGGTCTTCAGCCCCTTCTCCTCCAGGAGCCTGCGATACTGGTCCGCCCGTTCCCAGGCCGCCGGTCGTTTCAAGAGCTTCTCGTGCCGACGCCAGGTCCGGGCGTCGATGGTGGGCTTGTTTTCCAGGTCAGCTGGTACTTGGCCATGCACGAGGACGCGCCGGCGGCGGCGGCAGACCAGGAAGTCGTCGGCCGGCAGCGTGAACCAGACCGGCTTTTCCTCGCCCTCTTCGATGTCGTCCCAGGAGCCTCGAGGAGCGCCTTTGCATGTGAAGTCGGGGCTGGCTTGAGACCCCGGTTTCCCCCCCGCGCCGCGCCCGACCGGAACTTCCGTCCGTCACCGCGGCTTCGCGCGCGCGACGTCCTCCCAGGGCAGAACGCCCGATTCCCGGGCCCACGCGTCCCACAAGGCCGCCAGCTCCCCCACGATCTCCGGATGCCGGGACGCCCGGTTCACCGCCTCGGTCCGGTCCGCCTCGAGATCGTAGAGCTCCCACGCCCCCTTGTGGGTCGCCACGAGCTTCCAGCGACCCTTCCGGACCGCCCGATGGCCCTCGTGCTCCCAGAAGAGCGGACGCTCGCCCAGCGACTTCCCTTCGAAGAGGGGACGCAGACTCCTCCCCGCCGCGGGCTCGATCTCCCGCCCCTCGAACCGGCGCGGATATTCCGCCCCCGCCGCCTCGAGACACGTCGGCAACAGGTCGATCACGTGCCCGGGCTCATGGACCAGGCCGGACGTGCGGATGCCGGCCGGCCAGCGGACGATGAGCGGAGTCGCGATCCCTCCCTCATGAACCCAGTGCTTGTAGAGCCGGAACGGGGTGTTCGACACGTTCGCCCACGGAAGCCCGTAGCTGGCGAACGAACCCGCCGTCCCGATCGGCGCGGCGGGATCCTCCGGACGGCGGATCTCCTCCGCGCACCCGCCGTTGTCGGACAGGAAAAAGACCAGCGTGTTCCGCGCGGCGCCCATCTGTTCCAGCCGGCCCAGAAGCCGCCCGATGTTCCGATCCATTCGGTCCACCTGCGCGGCGTACACCGCCATCCGAAGGTCCCGGTCCTCCGGGTCGCGCACGTCTTCCCAGGCCGGGGCGCGCGGATCCCGCGGCGAAAGCGGCCAGCGGGCGTCCACGATCCCCAGCTCGATCATCTTCCGGTGCCGCCGCCGCCGGATCTCGTCCCATCCCGCCCGGTACCGGCCCCGATATTTCGCGATGTCCTCCGGCGGCGCGTGAAGCGGCCAGTGCGGCGCCGTGAAGGCGACATAGAGAAAAAAGGGCTTCCCCGCCCGGCCCGCCTCGTCGAGAAATTCGAGCGCCCGGTCCGTGAAGGCGTCCGTCATGTAGAACGGCTCCCCGGCCGGAGGCGACACCCGCTCCCCGTCGAGCGCCATCGTGCGGCCCCGGTCGAGCTTGAAGTAATTCGAGCCGCCGTCGATGAGTCCGTAATAGCGATCGAAGCCGCGATCGACGGGCCAATGGGGCCGCGCTCCGCCGACGTGCCACTTGCCCGCCATCAGCGTGCGGTATCCCGCCGCCCGAAGCACCTCGGCGATCGTGACGCACCGCTCGTTCAGAAAACCGCGATATCCCGGACACCCGCGATCTTCCACCATGTGGCCCACCCCCGCCCGGTGCGGGTAGAGCCCCGTCAGGAGGCTCGCGCGCGTGGGACAGCACCGCGCCGTGTTGTAGAACTGCGTGAAACGCAGGCCTTCCGCCGCCAGACGGTCCAGATGGGGCGTCTCGATCTCGCCGCCGTAGCCGCCGATGTCGGAGAACCCCAGGTCATCGGCCAGAAGGATGACGATGTTGGGACGCTCGGCCCGAGGCTCGCCCGGGACGGAGCCGCAGGCGGCCTGGACGGCCAGAAGAGCCGGCCAAACGGAGCGCATTCCGGAGATTTAACCATCCCGGAAGCCGCCGGTTGCGCTCCGTCCGCCGCGGGGCCTCAAACGTCCCGGCGCCCGCCCCCACGGACGAACGTTCCCTCCCGCAGCTCCCGGAACGCGGCCTCCAGCTCCTCCCGCGTGTTCATCACGATCGGGCCATGCCAGGCCACGGGCTCGCGCAGCGGGCGCCCGGAAACCAGAAGAAACCGCACCGGCCGGCGCTCGGCCCGCACCTCGAGAAAACCGCCGGGACCGTAGAGAAGGAGCGTCCCGTCCCCGGAAACCTCGTCCGAACCGGAATGAAACATCCCCTCGCCCTCGAAGACGTAGGCGAAGACGGTGTGATCGGCCGGCGTCCGGCGCTCGAAGCGCCCGCCCGCCGGAAGGGACACGTCCAGAAAGGTGGGGTCCGACGCAATGTCCTGCACGGGACCGCGCACGCCGCTCTCCTCCCCGGCGATCACGCGAACGGCGGCGCCTCCCGCGGTCCGGACGAGCGGAATCCGACCCGCCTTTACCTCCTGGTACCGCGGTTCCCTCATCTTGTCCCGGGCCGGAAGGTTGGACCAGAGCTGGAATCCGAACATCCGCCCCCTGCGGTCCCCGCGCGGCATCTCCTGATGGATGATGCCGCCGCCGGCCGTCATCCACTGAACGTCGCCCGAGGAAATCAGACCCCGGTTCCCGAGGCTGTCCCCGTGCTCCACCTCCCCGTCCAGAACGTACGTGATCGTCTCGATTCCGCGGTGCGGGTGCCACGGGAAGCCCGCGCGGTAGTCGGCGGGATTTTCCGACCGGAAGTCGTCGAGAAGAAGAAAGGGATCGAGCGCGGGAAGCTCGTGAAAGCCGAACGCCCTCCGGAGCCGGACGCCCGCGCCCTCCACGGTGGGACGGCTCTTCCAGGCGCGGATCACGGGACGAACCGGAGTCTCGGAAGGAATCGTCATGGCGCGGCCGTTGGTTTAACGTCCGCGCCCGGCGTTTCCTTCCCGGGAAGCGGAGGGCAGCGCGCAGCTTTCGGCCGGGCCGAACCATGCCTGCCGGCGGCGCGCCACGAAGTCGTACCCCCGGTCCAGGAGGCGCTCCGGCAGGAGGCGCAGGCACTTCGCCCACGTCCAGGGTCCGCCCAGCTCGCCCAGGACGAAAAGCACCGCCCGCGCCCGGGTCAGAAGCTCGGCCGCCGCCCCCGGGCGCTCCGGGCGGCGGACCACGTAGACCGTGTCGAGCGCCTCCGCGCGGCGCCCCCGTTCCCGCAGGAACTCCTTCACCCACGGCTCCTGAAGCGGCGCGAAACGAAACGCCCCCCGGCGGTCGCGCGCCTGCACGAACCGGTTGAACCGGTTGCAGAGCGCGCACGCGCCGTCGTAGAGGATGACGTGCGCCCCTTCGATCACTCCGACCGCCCTCCGAGAAGCCGCTGGAGTCCCCCGCCCCACTTGAGCAGCTTGCGCACCTGTCCCGGCGAAAGGCCGCAGAGCTTCCGGTACGCGTCCTCCGCCAGCTCGAAGAACTCCAGAAGCGCCCGAAGACGTTCCTCCGTGTACGCGTCCCCGCCCCCCTCTTTTTCCGTCCCGTCCAGCGCCTCCCGCAGGAGCGCCAGCGTGGGATCGAGCTCCCGCCGCTTGCGTCCCTCCGCCACGAGCCGGAACATCTGCCAGACGTCCTTGAGCGACTCGAAATGGTCCCTCCGGTCCCCGCGGAGATGGACCACCCGGATGAGCCCCCAGTGAAGCAGCTCCCGGAGGCTGGTGCTGACGTGCGACCGCGCCACCCCGAGCGTCTCGGTGATCTCCTCGGCCGAAAGCGGCCGCGGCGAGAGGTAGAGGAGCGCATGCGCCTGCGCCACGGTGCGGTTGATCCCCCACCGGGTTCCCATCTCGCCCCAGTGCAGGATGAATTTCTCCTGGACGGGCGAGAGCTTCGTTTTCTTTTCTTCTTTCATATCTGTCTATACTGAATTTAGAAAAAGAAGGCCGGGCGGTCAACCCTTCCCCGCCCTCCGGCGCGGCGGGCGTAACGAAGGCGGCGCGCGGCGGCTCAACCGATCGGAGCCCCGCCGCCTCCCAGGTGCGCCATGGAAAAGCCTCTCACCCTTGAACCGCGACCCGGGGAACGGTCCGAACGCCGGCCTCGAAGCACGCCCGCGCCCCGCGGAGGGCTGCCGCTGGCCCGCCCCTTCGGAATCGAAATCCGGATCGACACGAGCTGGCTCGTGATCGCCTTCCTGATCGTCTTCTCGCTCGGACACCAGTTCCTGCGGCTCTTTCCCGGCCGGCCGGCGTGGAACGCCTGGCTGGGGGCCCTGGCGACGGGCCTGCTCTTCTTCCTGTCGATCCTTCTGCACGAAATGTCCCACAGCCTGGTCGCCCGCGGGCTTGGCATGACGGTCCAGGGGATCACGCTCTTCGTCTTCGGAGGCATCTCGCGGATCCGCGGCGAGCCCGAGCGGCCGAGGGATGAGTTCTGGATGGCCATCGTGGGCCCCCTGACCAGCGCCCTCCTCGGGGCGCTCTTTCTGCTGGCCGGACGGGCCCTCCCGGACGGATCGCTCGCCCAGGTCGCCGCCGGCTGGCTGGGCGTCATCAACTTCCTCCTGGCGGGGTTCAATCTCCTGCCGGGGTATCCGCTCGACGGGGGCCGGGTGTTCCGCGCCGGCGTGTGGCTCCTCACGCGGGACCTCCGCAAAGCCACGCGCGGGGCGGCTTTCCTCGGCATGGCCATCGGCGGAGGCCTCATCGTCTGGGGCGCGTTCCTCGTCTTCGCCACGCCCAACCTCCTGTCCGGCCTGTGGCTGGGCCTGATCGGATGGTTTCTGATCTCCGCGGCCCAGCGCAGCGTCCAGAGCCTCGAGATCCGCGAGCTGCTCCGGCGCTACCGCGCCCGCGATGCCATGCGCCCCCCATGCCCCCGCGCGCGCCCGGACGAAACCATCCAGCGGTTCGTCGAGGAGAAGGTGCTGGGGACCGGCCAGCGGTGTTTCCTCGTGACCGACGGGGAGGCGCTCCTGGGGCTGGCGACCCTGCATGAACTGCGGTCCGTCCCGCGGGAGGCGTGGTCGCGGACGACGCTGGCGGAGGTCATGGTGCCCGTGGACCGCGTGGAGAAAGTGGCCCCCGCGGAGCCTCTCGCCCGGGTCCTCGAACGGATGGAAGAGCGCGGCGTCAATCAGCTCCCCGTCGTCGAGGCCGGCACGCTCCAGGGTCTGGTGACGCGCGAAGACGTTCTGCGGATTCTGGCGACGGACCTCGAACTGACCGCGTCGTAAAGCTTCCCGGAGGCGTTCACGCCCGCGGCCGGGGCACGGAAACCCGCTCGAGCGCGGCGCGCGCCTCGCCGTGCGGGGCGTTCCAGTAGCGGCAAAGGATCTCCGCCAATCCCCGCAGCTCGTCGAATCCCACCGGCTTGACGAGGTACGCGAGCGCGCCGAGCTCGTAGGCCCGGATCACGTCGCCCGTCTCGGTGGACGACGTGAGCACGATCACCGGCAAGTCCCGCAACCGGGAATCCCGGCGTATCCATTCGAGCACCTCGAAGCCGGACCTCTTCGGGAGCTTCAAATCCAGAAGCACGAACTCCGGCAGAGGAAAGGACGCTCGATCGGCGAAAGCGCCCTGCCCGGCCAGGTAGGTCACGGCCTCCAAACCGTCGCGGACCACCTGGAGCGGCGCCGGCGCGGACACCTTCCGGAAGGCGCGTTCCAGCAGGAGTACGTCCGTCTCGTTGTCTTCAACCAGCAGGATCGGTTTGCGCGGCGGCGTCAAATGGGCTTGCCTGGGAACCAGGCCTCGCCTCCATTTGAGCCGCCGCCGCCCCTCGTGTCAACGGCATGTTGCCGCGCCGCGCGCTTTCCGGCAGGTAGAGCGTGAAGGTGGAGCCCCGGCCGGGCTCGCTTTCGAGCCTGATTTCCCCGCCCAGGAGCCTGGCCAGCTCGCGCGAGATCGAAAGTCCCAGGCCCGTGCCGCCGTACGTGCGGCTGGTGGAGGTGTCGGCCTGCTGGAAGGGCTCGAAGATGATCTGGTGCTTGTCCGGCGGGATCCCGATGCCCGTGTCCTTGACCGTGAAGAAGAACGTCCGATCCGCCGGATTGAGAGCGGCCACGCCCATCCGAAGCTCGACCCTCCCCGCGGGGGTGAACTTGAAGGCGTTCGAAAGCAGGTTCCGCAGGATCTGCTGCACCCGCCTGGAGTCCGTCTCGAAGGAGGCGGGCAGCCCGGCGTCGAGCGCGATTTCGAACTCGAGCTTCCGCTGAACGGCGATCGGGCGGAAACAGGCGTCCAGGGAATCCCGCAGGTCCTCGAACCGCACCGGGCCGACGTCCACGGAGATGGCGCCGGACTCCATGGCGGAGAAATCCAGAAGGTCGTTGACCAGCGCCAGGAGATCCGTGCCGACCGCGTGGATCATGCGGGCGTGGTCCACCTGCCGGGGAGTGAGGTTGCCTTCGGCGTTCCGGGCGAACTGCTGGGAAAGAATGAGCAGCGAGTTCAGCGGCGCGCGCAGCTCGTGAGCCGCCACGGCCAGAAAGTCCGTCTTGCCCCTCGGGACCGGAGCCGGCCGCTCGGTTTTCCCGGAACGCTCCGGGTTCTTCCGCCGCCCGCCGATCGCGGCCCGCGACCGCCCCAGGAGAGCCGCGGCGAGAACGACGCCAAGAAGCTCCTCGCCGCTCTGGAACATCCCCTGGAGCCGCCTCAAAGGCGCCCTCCAGCGGCCGCGACCGGCGCTCTGGGCGACCGCCCGGATCAGCCGGACGGTCTCCCGGGCCGGGCGGGCGAGAGCGCCAAGGAGATCGTTGAGCGCGACCGCCCACGCGCCGGGAAGCCGCACACGCGCCGACACCCCTCTTTTTCGGCCCCCAAGGCGCCCGGCGCGGTCGAACTCCGCGGCCGTCGCCTTCTGCAGATCCAGGAGGCGGTTGAGAACGTGCGCGATCCCCGCATCCCGCCGTCCCGCCCCGGCGGCCGCCGAGACGCCTTCCCACTCGACCGCAGTGCACCCGCTCGGCGGCGCTCCGAATTCCGCGAACGGGCGGATCCCCCGGCGGGGTCCGCTCGCATGAACGGCTTTCCTCGAGGCGATGCCTCCCATCCTCCCAACTCCCCCTTTGCGCGGCCTTGAAACCGCCGGAGACATCGTTCATCAGGAATCGCTCCCGCCGGCGGTATCACTTTAATGGATAAAGAGCCCCGAACCGGCGATTTGTTATGCGCAAAACGCGTAAATTCTTTCGGCTCAGCTTCCGTCCTGAAGCGGCCGGACCCAGTCGGCGGGGCCGCCCCGGGCCAGGTCCGCTCCGGGATCCACAAGGAGGCTCGCCGGGCGCCCGTTGAGCGACACCCAGACCTCGCCCCGCACCCGCACCTCGCGCCCCTCGCCGCGGAACCGGAGGCGCACGATGCGGGCGAACGCCCCGAGGAGATCCGGCTGCGACCGCATTTGCCGCGCCTGCGCGGGCGTCAGATAGTCTTCCACCCGTACCGGCAGGCGCTCCCCCGTGGCCACGTCCTCCGCCCAGAAGCGCGCTTCCGCCCCCTTTTCGATCAGCATCACCCGCCAGGAAAAGCGGAAGCCCTGCTCGGCCCAGAGCGCATCCCCCCTCAAGGCGCGCAGCGGCACGAGAACCTGGATCAGCGCGTAGGCCGCCGCGGCCGCAAGGATCGCCGGCGACCGGGGAACGCGCCCGCAGGACCCTTCCGGCCGGAGGTCCCCGCCGAAAAAGACGAGCCCCGCGGCGATCATCACCCACGGGAAAAGCCCGATGGGAAAAAGAAGCGCCGTGGCGAGGTGAAAGACGACGGCGCATCCGTAGGCGACCGCCCGCGTCCGCCGCACCCGCAGGAAAAACGGCACCGAAAGGTCGAACGCCGCCGCGGCGACGCTCAAGGCCGCCGCCACGCCGGGCGCGTGCAGGCCCGGGATCCCCTCCACTTCGGCCAGCCACATCCGCAGCGGCTGGCCGCGAAGAAGCCAATCCCCCTGGAGCTTGGCCAAGCCCGCGAAGAAGTACACCGCTCCCACCTGGAACCGCAGAAGCGCCACGGCCCACGCCGGGAGCGTCCGCCCCGACGGGATGGCCGCCAGGATCCCGCACAGAAGACTGATCAGGTAATAGTGATTGAGGTAGTTCGCGCGGTCGATGAGCCACGCGTACGTGAAGCCGAGCCCGAAGAGAAACGCGCTCGCGCGCGGCTGAACTCCGGCTGCCATCGCCGCCGCGAGCCCCCCGAGGACCGCGAAATGCACGTGCATCCACGGGCGCGGCCACGGCCGGATCCACTCCAGCCCCGGCCACGGGAAGAAATGGCGCGGCTCATGGAACTGCGCGTCGATCCACCCGTTCAGGAAGTAGCGCGCCACCTGAATCGCCAGGAGCGCGCCGAAGACGGTCCGGAACACCGCCACCGCCGTTCCGTCCACCGGCGCGAAGGGGTCGAAACGCTTCCCGCCCCCCGCCGGGCCGCTAATCTCCATCGAAGTCCCCGAACCGCAGGCTGCTCCGGTAGGCCGCCACGAGGTGCACCGCCAGGCGGTCCCGCAGCACCTGGAGCATGTTGAACGCGTTCAGCACGGCGTCCGGGTGGCGCACCACCGCCTCCTCAAGCGGCTCCGGAATCGCCGCCACGTCCTGCCTGGACTTGCGCAGAGCCAGCCGGACCGACGCGTCCAGCTCCGGCGCCGCCCGGACTACGCCGGGAGAGAGCTTCTCGTAAAGGCGCTCGACTCCCTCGATCTCCGCGCGCAGTTCCGCCAGCGCGTGGCCGCCGGCGCGCGACCGGACGAGTTCCGGCCGCGGCTCGCCCGTGCCGGTCCGAAGAACTCCGAGCGGACGCCCCAGCCGCTCATCCTTCACCCGCTCCAGAAACTGCACCAGGGCGTTGATGATTTCGTCGAGCGCGGCGTCGGCCGTCGCGTACGGCGAATCCCCGCGGCCCGGCCGGGCGAACCGGTCCGCGAACCCGCCCCCCGAAGGCTCCCAGAAGTCCCGCACCGCGCGCGCCGTGCGCTCCAGATCCGCCGCAAGGGCTTCCACGAATTCCCGCCGCCGCCCTTCGCCCGGCTCCAGAAGGCGCGCGTCGGCGAAAAGGAAAAACTCGATCGCCCCGAACCCCTTGAGAGGAGCGCCGAGCGCCTCGACGGCGCAGGCCCGCGCCCGCGCCTCCTCGAGAGCCCCGGGGGGAGCCGCCGGCGTGTCCATCTTGGCCGCGAGAAAACGGTCGCGCTCCGGTCCGATGAAGTGCGGCCCGCACGCCGCCCAGGCGAGGCGGGCCGCCTTCCAGGCCTCGCGCGCGGCGCGCCGCGCCTCCTCCGAGGGCGAGCGCGCGAGCGCGGACGCCGCCCGCCGCAGATCCCCCGCCCGCTCCGCCAGCGCCCGGTACTGGGGCACGATGACGCCCCACGCCAGCTCGCCGAGGAGCCTCTCGCGCTCCGACGAGCGACGCAGGCGTCCCCGAAGCGCCGCCCCGGCCGCCAGGGCCGCCGCCGCCAGCGCCAGAAGAATCGCGACCCGAAGCCTCACAGATCCCTCAGAAACGCCAGGAGCGCTTCCCGTTCGGAGGCGGGAAGCGCGCGGAAGTATTCGCGCGCGGACGCCCCTTCGCCGCCGTGCCAGAGGATCGCTTCGGCCGGAGTCCTCGCCCGGCCGTCGTGGAGATACGAGGCGCGGCCGCCCCCGACCCGGTCGGCCAATCCGATCCCCCACAAAGGCGGCGTGCGCCACTCGCGCCCTTCCGCTTCGAACTCCGGCCGCCCGTCCTCCAGGTCGCGGCCCATGTCGTGCAGAAGAAGATCCGTGTACGGAAAAATCGTCTGCCGCGACAGTTCCGGAAAGCCGGGGACGTCGCCCGTCTCCCAGCGCGGAGTATGGCACGACGCGCAGGCGGCTTCAAAATGGCGGCGCCCGCGGCGCACCCGAGGATCGTCCGGCGCCCGCCGTCCCGGCACCGCCAGGAGGCGCACGTAGAGCGTCACGAACCCCAGCTTCTCGCCGTCGATCTCCGGCTCGCCGCCGCTCGGGAGGCCGGCCGGGGCCCTCTGCGCGGACGTGTGATTCTCCCGCGGAAAAAGAGGCGAGGTCACCCCCATGTCGCCCTGGAACGCGGCCGCGACCTGCTCCTCCACGGTCGGCCGCCCGGCCTTCCACCCGAAGCGGCCGAGCGCGGACCGTCCCGTCCGGAGATCCGTCGCCCGGTTCGGCCGCCCCGAGATGCCGTCCCCGTCCGCGTCCCCGGGATCCGCGCGCTCGAGGATCCGGCGCTCCGGAATGGCCTCCAGGAGACCCATCCCGATAACCGCGGGAGCCAGTCGCGGCGAGACGCGAAGTCCGTCCTCCTCGAGCGGCCCGTAGCCCGGACGCTCCAGCCGATAGACCGGGCGCCGGAGGGAATAGGGCGTTCCATCGCCGTACCGGCCCGGCACGTCCTCATAGGAGACGGCCGGAACCGCTTCCGGAGGCACGCCCGGCACGGCGTGTGTCTGGATCTGGTCGCCGTAGACGGGATGAGGAGCGCCGTCGCGCGCGCCGATCCGCAGAAGCAATCCCACGAAGGGCTCGCCCGGTTCCGGGGCCCGCCCGCGGCCGTCCTTGAAATGGCAGGCCGAGCAGGAGGCGGCGTTGAAAAGCGGCCCCAGGCCGTCCCGCCCGGCGGCGGAGGCCGGCGCGATCACCCAGTTGGCGCGAAAGAGCGAGTTGCCTGCGAAAAAGGCTTCGCGCCGGGAGGGCTCCAGGGTGGCCAGAGGAAACCCGAAGGCGTTTTCCGAGACGTCGAAGACCGTTCCTGCGCCGCCCGAAAACCGCTCCGCGGACGGGCCGCATCCGGCCAGGAGAATCGCCAGCGCCGTCGGCCCGTACCTCAAGGCAACCTCGTCGTTACCGGAAGCCCCAGGCGATCGGCCAGACGCGAGAATGCGCGGTTGAAACGATCGAGCGCCCCGAGCGCGCGCAGGATGGCCCGGCGTCCGGGACGATCGTCCTCCCCGAGAATCGCCTGGTCGAACGGTTCAAGATCCGGACTCCGCAGCGCCTCGATCGCGTCCTCGAGCGCCCGCGCGACGTCGGCGGCCAGGCGGGGATCGATCCGCCGCGCCAGCTCTCCCACGCCGATCTCCCACACCCGTCGCACTCCGAGGGCGTTGTGGAGGTGGTCGAGATGCGTCGTGTCGCTGAAGCAGGAGTGCTCTTCTTCCTTGTCCTTGAGCGTAAACGGCGCGGCGAGCCGTTCGCCGCGCAGTTCGCCCACGGCCATCGTGCCCACGCCCGTGAGGATCCGGGATAGTGCTTCCTCCACGGGGAGGCTCAGGAACGTCTCCCGATAGTTGCCGGGACGCACGGGCGCCCACTGGTCGCGCACCCAGGAGAGGTCCCGGACGAGCAGGTCCGCGCACAGCTCCAGGTACGCCCGGCGGCGCGGCGCGTTCGGCAACGTGCCCCTGTCGGCGAATTCGGTGAACGGGCGGGCCCCGCCGCCGGGGCCGGGGCTCCGGTCCTGTCCCCACAGGAGGAATTCGATCGCGTGCCAGCCCGTGGTCACGTGGGTCTCGCCGCCGGCCCCATGGGCGCGGCGAAGCGCCGCCTCGTCGATTGAGGGGAAGCCGGCCGGATCGTTGATGATCCCGGAGAACGGCCGGCCGTCCACCGAGTCGATGTAGCTCTCGTCCACGGGCCAGGCGTTGATGAAGGTTTCAGGGCCGTCGGGACTCCGGTCGATGGGCCCGCCCGAGAAGCGCGCGATTTCGGTCTCCAGATAAGCGGGCCGGGCGCGCACCCAGGCGGCCTTGCAGGATTCCAGGCCCTCCAGGGAGGGGCGGCGGACGAACGCGCGGATCTCCTCCCGCAGCGCGGCGGCCCGGTCCGTCGCGTCCGCGTACGCGGCGTGCAGGTGATCCGCGTACCGGAGGATGACCGGGCGGGCGAGGGCGGAGTCCCATCGGCGCGGCGGGCCGGCGGCCGTCCACGCGGCCGCGGCCGCCAGGATCGCCGCGGCGGCCAGACCGGCGGTCTTCCGCGACATTCGGCGGCCCTCTCAGGGATCGCGTCGAGGGCGGTTCCTCATCAAAAGAAGGGCGGACAGGATCGAAAGCAGCGCTCCCCCGGCCGTCGGCGCCGCGCCCGCGGATCCCATCGAGCAGCGGTCGCCGGCCAGGCCTTCTTCGCCCTCGTCCCGATCCGCGTCGCCCGAGCCTCCCGAGGCCGCGCGGGCGTAGGAGATCGTGATCCGGGCGGAAGCCGAGTTGCCGGCCGCGTCGTAGGCCGTGAAGGTGACGGGGTTATCGCCCGCGGCCAGCTCAATCGAAGCGCTCCAGGACGCCGTGCCCGAGGCCGTTCCGGTATCCCCCGTGGCCGCGTTGAACCAGCTCACGCGGACGACGTCCACGTTGTCCGAAGCGGTGCCGCTCACCCGGACGGGCTCGGAGGCGGCCGTGTACCGGCCGGTCGTGCTCGGGGCCGTGATGGAAATCGACGGCGGGGTCGTATCGCCCGACGGCGGCGTGTAGGTGACGGTGAGGGTGTCGGTCGCGGTGTTCCCCGCGGCATCATAGGCGGTCACGGTGATCGCGTTCGAGCCGGGGTTGAGGGGAACCGTGGCGGTCCACGAGGCCGTGCCGGCGGCGACGCCCGAGGAACCGGTGGCGGCGTTCGACCAGCGGATCTGGCTGACGCCCACGTTGTCGGAGGCCGAGCCCCCCAGCGTCACCGGCGAAGAAGTCGTCGAGTACGACGAGCCGGTGGTCGGCGAGGAGATGGTGATCGTCGGAGGCGTGGTGTCGCCCGAAGGCGGCGGCGTCGTCGTGCTCTTCAGAATCGTGAAGTAATCCCCGACCGTGCCGTCGGAGCGCAGGAACTTGGCGTCGAGCCGGTTTCCGTCGATGTCGAGCACCAGGGAGCCGAGCTGGTTGAGCGAAATGAACATGGCGGGGTGGTTGAGGGAGCCGCCGCTCGTCTTTCCCGAGCTTCCGGCCACGACGTAGACGGCGCCTTCATGGGGCTGGGTTCCGGCCGACTTGCGGTAGGGATTCGGGTCGCGGCCGCTGCCGCCGTCCTTCTTCATGGAGGCCGTGAGGGTCGAGGACGTCCCGTAGTGGCCGTCCAGGAGGAACGAGCGTTCGTAGGAGTGGCTGTGGCCGCAGAGGACGAGATCCACGCCGGCCTCTTCGAGGATGGGGAGGAAGTTCTTGCGCATGTCGATGAGGTACGATTCGGAATCGGAGTTGTGGGAGCCCTTGCTGTAGGGCGGGTGGTGCCAGAAGGCGATGATCCAGTCGCGGGTCGTGGCGGCGGCGTCGTTTTTGACCCAGGTATGCATGGCGCCGCCGACGGTCCGGCTGGTCTCGTAGGAATCCAGACAGATGAAGTGGATATTGGCGTAATCGAACGAATAGTACGCCTCCGTGCCGCTGGCGAGCCCGCCGCACTCGCCGTTCTTGGGAAGGCTGAAGATGTTGTAGTACGGCCCGCTCAGGGTCGCGGAATCCGCGGAATGTCCGTCGTGGTTCCCCAGCGTGGGCCATACGACGGACTGGCGAAGCAGCGTGGGATACATGTTGAAGACGGCGGCCTGGTACTCGGCGTCGGTGCCGTCGTCGTAGGCATTGTCGCCGAGCATGAGCCAGAGGTCGGTGTATCGGGAACCGGTGAAGCTGTAATAGGCGTCGCGGACGGCGCGCTGGCTGGAGTTGGCGGTGCCGGCGTCGCCGATGACCCAGATGCGGGTGGGCTTCACCGTGCCGGGGGTCGGGGCGGTGACGAAGAAGTAGCCGGCGTCCCCGGCCAGCGTCCGGGTCGTGGTGCCGATCGAGTAGTAGTACTTCGTATTGGGGGAAAGGCCGGTAAGCTTGACTTCATGTTCCGTGGTGGAGGCGGCGTTGTCCGCCTGGAGGGTGAGGCTGCCGGCGGACGTCCCATACCGGACGCGGCTGTCGGTAGGGGTGTCGGTCCGCCAGCGGACGATGACGCTTGTGGAATGACCCTGCTGGAGGTAGGGGCCCCGCGTAACCGTCTGGGCCCACGCTGGAACAGCGGCCAGGAGGAGCGCGCCGAGAGTCGCCGGAAGCCTTTTTTTCATGGGCGATCCGACCTCGCGGTCAGGGCATCGGACGTTCCGGACCTTCCGCCCTCTCCCCCCTAGGAATGACCGTTCCGGCCCGAACCTGTCGGAAAAACGGAACCCGGTGCCCGGGGCCGCTACGGATCCTTCCCGCTCAGGCCCGCGCGGGCGCGGGCTTCGAGGTCCCGGACGCTCTTGACGGCGCGGCGCGCGGGGGGCAGGGTCTCCAGGGCCGCCAGCGCCGCCCGGAAGGCGGCCTCGGCCTCGGCCGCGCGCCCGGCGCGGCGGAGCACCTCTCCGCGCCGGACGAGCCACGGCTCCGGCCGGGGCGTGCCCGCCGCCAGCCGCTCCAGCCGCGCAAGCGCCTCGTCCAGGCGCCCGGAGGCGATCTCAAGCTCCAGCGCCGCCGATTCCAGGGTGACGATCCGTCCCAGCCGCTTCATCCCCTCCTCCAAGCCGGCCAGCGCGCCGGCGAGGTCGCCGGCCTCCTCCTGGGCGCGGGCGCGCTCGAGGAAAAAATCCGGCTTGGGATCCGGCAGCCGCGCGAGCGCGCGCGTGTAGTCGCGGGCGGCCTCCGCGGGACGGCCGAGCGCCCGGCGGGCCCGCGCCCGCTCCAGGAGCGCCCCCGCGTGGTCGGGGCGGCGGGAAAGAAACCGCACGAGCGCGGCCTCCGCGCGGTCGGGGCTTCCGGCTCCCAGCCACATCCGGCCCCGTCCGAGATCCACCTCGGCCAAGCCCGGATCCAGCCGCTCGGCGCGGTCGTAATCCGCCCGGGCGGCCGGCCAATCCTCGTGAAACCGGTGAAGCTCCGCCCGCCGGTAGTAAAGCTCGGCCGAGGCGCCCTCCCGCTCCATCCGCCGCGTCAGCTCGGCGATCTGCAGCTCGAGGTCTTCGTGAACCAGGAGCAAGACCAGGAGCGCCGCCGTCACCTGGCCCCCAGCGTGTAAAGGACGGTGAGCTTCGGCCGCCTCGCCGGATCCTTGGATTCCCGGCTCAGGAACCGAAAGCCGTCCGAAGTCCGGTCCGTGGCGATGACGAGACCGTGATTGGCGGAAGGATTGCGGATCCAGGCCTGGACGACCGCGCGATCGAGGAGAATCTTCGTCTCTCCAATCTCGCGGGGCATCACCGCGCCCATGGGGGCGGCGGCGCGGTCGAGCCCCCGCCGCAGCCCGGGCGTCCCCCAGGGAACGCCGCTCTGCGCCTGCCTCCAGGTCACCTCGCGCTCGTTCCAGGGGCGCTTCACTTCGTAAAGCTCATAGCCGGCCCCGGCGGAGGTTCCGGTGACGTAGATCGTCAGGAACGCCTCCTGGACGACGGCCGCCGGCGGAATCGCGGAGAGATCCCACCGGAGAAGCGCCCACACCTTGCTCCCGTCCGCCTCGTCCCCGTCCACCTCGATTTCGACCGCGTCGCCCAGCGGGCGGGTCGGCTCGACCCCCGAGACGGCGGCGTCGCGCGCGCCGCCGTACCCGGCCGATCCTTCCTGAAGCTCGGCGGTCAAGACGAGGAGCTTCGACTCCAGCCGCGCGCCCCGCTCGGCCACGGCGTAATGACCGGCCGTCACCTCCACGGCCGCTCCGTCGTCCAGGCGGCGGAACCGCACCTTGCCTTCGCGCACCTCGAGGCGCGTCGAGGTCGGCCCCACGAGGAGCGCCAGCTCCGTCCCGAGGATTGCGGCTTCGGCGTGGGGCGTCCGGAAGGTCAGAGGCGCTCCCGCCGCCCGGCGCGCCACCGAGGCCCGCAGGGTCCCGCGGGTCATGTGAACCGCTCCCCGCTCGACGCGCTCCAGCAGCGTGTCGGGCCCCGCCTCCAGGCGCGTTCCGTCGGGGAACGCGACGAGGGCGCGGGAAGGAGCCGGGCCCAGGCGCAGCGACTGTCCGGCGGCGAGGGCGGCGCCGGAGCGGGCGGCTTCGCGGGACCCCAGCGTCACGTCCCCCTGAACGTGCTCGAGCACGGCCACGAGGGTGACCGTGGGAGGCGGCTGGGGTTCCACCGCCGGCGGAGGTTTGGGTGCGGGCTGGGACGGAGCGGTCGCCGGGGGCGGGGGCGCCGCGGGAGCGGGGGGA
>DATLZA010000163.1 GCA_035574235.1 Planctomycetota bacterium
CCCCGGGGCCCCCGCCGGCGCTCCGCGTTCCGCCGCTCCGGCCCGGAAGGCGACGCCGTCTATAATCTCACCCTCGGACGGCAAGGGAAACCCCGGCGCTCGGATCGGGGCCCGGCTCGCTCCCGCCCCACGGTCGCACGGAAAATCGAAACCCCTCGGCGCGGGGTTCCGCGTTCGGGAGGGGGAAGGAGCACCTCATGCGCCGCGGGCTCAGGGACGTCCCGATCCGAACCAAGCTGCGCGCCCTCTTCCTCCTCACCAGCGGCATCGCCGTCGTCATCGCGCTCGGAAGCTTCCTCGCCTACGACGTCGCCTCTCACCGGCAGTTCGCGCGGCGCACCCTCGAGGCGCTCTCGGCCGTGGCCCGCGACCAGCTCGCTCCCGCCCTCGCCTCCGCCGACGCGCGGGACGCGATGGAGATCCTGGAATCCCTGGAGAGCGAGCCGGAGGTTCTGGGGGCCGCCGTGTACGACGCGCGGGGAAATCTTTTCGTGCGCCGGGTCCGGACGGGCGTCCCTCTCGAGACGGTCCCGGACCGGCCGCCTCCGGAGGGCTTCCGCTTCGAGGCGGGTCACCTCCTCCTGACCCGGCCGATCCAGACCGGCGACGGCGTCGTGGGAACCCTTTTCCTGCGATCCGACCTGTCCGAGCTTCGCACCCGCGTGACGCGGCTCGTCGGCGTGGCCGCGGCCGCGCTGGCGACGGCGCTCCTGGCCTCCTTCGTCCTGGGAACCCTCCTCGAAGGACTTCTCACCGGTCCCATCCTCCGCCTCGAGCGCCTCATGCAGGACATCCGCGCCCGCCGCGACTTCTCCGTCCGGGCGCCGAAAGAGGGCCAGGACGAGCTGGGCCGGCTCATCGACGGCTTCAACGGCATGCTCGCCGAGATCGAAAACCTCACCCGCGAGCTGCGCGGCGCCCGGGATGCCCTCGAGGAGCGCGTCCGCGAGCGCACCCAGGAGCTGGAGTCGTTCGCCTACACGATTTCCCATGACCTCCGGGCCCCTCTGCGCGCCATGCAGGGGTTCAGTCAGGCGCTTTTAGAGGACTACGGCGACCGCCTGGACGAGGCGGGGCGGGACTTCGCGCGCCGCATCGCCGCCGCCGCGGAGCGGCTGGATGCCCTCATCCAGGATCTGCTGACCTACAGCCGCCTCACCCACATCGACGTGCGGATGGAGAGGGTGCCCCTCGAGGAGGTGGTGAACCAGGTCCTGCGCGACATGGCGGCGGAAATCCGGGAACGCAAGGCCCAGGTGCGCGTGGCGGAGCGCCTGCCGGCGGTGCGGGCCCACCGCGTCATGCTGACCCAGGTGATCGTGAACCTGGTGTCCAACGCGGTCAAGTTCGTCGCCCGCGGCGTGGAGCCGCGCGTCGAGATCCGCGCCGAACCCCGCCGGGGACACGTCCGCCTCTGGGTGGAGGACAATGGCATCGGCATCGCGGCGGAATATCATGAACGGATCTTCCGGATGTTCGAGCGGCTCAACCGGCAGGAGGACTATCCGGGGACCGGCATCGGCCTGGCCATCGTGCGCAAGGCGATGGAGCGGATGGGAGGGGCCGCGGGCGTCGAAAGCGAACCGGGACGCGGAAGCCGTTTCTGGATCGAGCTGGAGGCCGCCGGGGAGCTATAATGCGCGGCCCTTGCTCGGGAGGTCGCCATGGATTGGAAGCTCTTCGCGGTTACGTTCGTTTCGATCTTCGCCGCCGAGATCGGCGACAAGACGCAGCTGGCCACGATGGCCTTTTCGGCCGAATCGAAGCGCCCGTGGCTCGTTTTCGCGGCGGCGTCCCTGGCGCTCGTGGCGGCGGCGGGAGCGGGAGCGGCGCTCGGCGGCGCTCTGCCGCGGTGGATTCCCGAGGCGTGGATCCGCCGGGGCGCCGCGGCCCTCTTCGTGGCCGTCGGAATCTGGATGTTCCTTTCCGCCCAGTGAACGTTCCAGGGAGTCGAATCATGAGTCGCGCATGGCGAAGGACGGGGCGCTCCGTCCCCCACGGCGTGGGGATCCCCCCCCGATTCGCCCTTCGGGGTTCGCGTTCGGTATCTTGAACGGAGTCCGGCGATAAACGTTGAGCGCGCTCCTCGGCCCTGTTATAACGCCGCCATGGCGCGCCGCCGCTTTCGGAAGATACGTCCTCCCGGATCGGCGTCCTTTCTGACCGAGCTCACGAAGCCGGCGTCCCTCCTCATCCGCCTTCCCGGCACGCCTCAGAACCACCGCTCTCCCCCCGCCTGACTCCGGCGACCGGTCCGGTGTCCGGCGGTCCCCGCGCGCATTCCGCGGGAAGGAAGGAGAGCGCATGAAAACGGAAGCGTGGGTGTTCATGCTCCTGGTGTGGTCGGGGGTGGTCGCCCTCAACATCTTCTGCTACCGGAGGATCCTGAAAAGAAGGAGCGGAACTCCGGGAGGGAATCGATGAACGCGGAGTCCTTTCCCTTCTGGTCGGCCGTTCCTTTCGCGGGGCTTCTGGCGGCGATCGCGTTTCTGCCTCTGGCGGCTCCGCATTGGTGGCACGCGAACCGGAACAAGGCTCTCGTTTCCGCGGGCTTCGCCCTGCCCGCGCTCGTCGTGGCCGCGGTCCGGGAACCGGGCTCGCTCACCCACGCGGCCCTGGAATACACGGCGTTCGTCTGCCTGCTGGGTTCGCTCTACACGATCTCCGGCGGGATCCGGCTGGCGGGGGGCCTCACGGGAACGCCCCTTTCGAACGCCGGGCTTCTCGCCGCGGGCGGCGTCCTGGCCAACCTCGTGGGCACCACCGGCGCGTCGATGCTCCTGATCCGGCCCCTCCTGGAGGCCAACCGGGGACGCCGCTCGCGGGTGCACGTCGTCGTCTTCTTTCTCTTCGTCGTGGCCAACGTCGGCGGATGCCTGACGCCCCTCGGAGACCCGCCGCTCTTTCTCGGATTCCTGAGGGGCGTACCGTTCGCCTGGACCCTGAGGCTCTGGCGGGAATGGCTGTTCGTGGGGGGAACGCTCCTGGCGCTTTTCTTCGCCGTCGATTCGATTCTGTGGCGACGCGAAGGATCGCCCGCCCCGTCGCCGTCGCGGGCCCCGATGCGGCTCTCCGGATCCGTGAACGTCCTGCTCCTTTTCGGGGTCGCCACCGTGGTGCTGGCGAGCGGCCTGGCGGTCTACCCCCGATACGGGGAAACGGCCTCGCTGCTCTTCCAGTCCGCGGCGATGTCGGCCCTGGGAGCGGTCTCCTGGGCGGTCACGCCGCGGGAGCTTCGGCGCGAAAACGGCTTCTCCTGGCATCCTCTGGGGGAGGTGGCGGTGCTCTTCGCGGGGATCTTCGTGGCGATGATTCCCGCGCTGGCGATTTTGCGGGAACGCGGCGCGGCGCTCGGGGTGTCGCGCCCCTGGGAATATTTCTGGGCGACGGGCCTTCTTTCGGCCTTCCTCGACAACGCGCCCACGTATCTTTCGTTCCTCTCCCTGGCTCAGCATCTGCCCGACGAGGTGGTCGGCACGACCCACGCGGCGCTGGAGGCGATCTCCTGCGGCGCGGTTTTCTTCGGAGCCATGACCTACATCGGCAACGGCCCCAATTTCATGGTCAAGGCCGTGGCGGAGCACGACGGCGTGCGGATGCCGTCCTTTTTCGGATACGTGCTCTGGTCGGGAGCGATCCTTCTGCCGCTTTTCGCGGGGGTGACGGTTCTTTTCCTGCGCGGCGCCGGGACGCCGCAATTGAGCTTGACCGGCGGCGTCCGGTTCGGGTAGTCTCCGGGCGGACGCGAAGGACGATTCGCTCCTATGTCGGAAATCCCGCAGGAGATTCCGGGGCCGCCCGCCGCCGGGGAGGCGGAAGCCCGGCCGGCGCCCCCGCCCCTCGAGCCGGAAAAGCTCACCGCCACGCGCCTCCGCGCCGCCCTCAAGGAGGGCCGCCGGGAGGACGTTCTGCGGGCGCTCGAGGCGCTTTCGCCCGTCCGCCGCGCGGAACTCTTCGTGCAGCTCCGGCCCGCGGAGCAGAAGGAGATCCTCGCGGCCGCCCGGTCGGAACTCGGGGCGTCGCTCCTGGCGGAATGCGACAGCGCCCGCCTCAGCCAGACGCTCGAGGAGATCGACCTCGGGACCGTCGAGGCGGCGCTGCGGCTGGTCCCTCCGGACAACCTGGCGGACATCGTCCTTCACCTTTCGCCCGAGACGGCCGCGCGGGTCCTCGAGCGGCTCGATCCCGCGTTGCGCGAGGAGGTCCGCAAACTCCGGGAGTTCGACCCGGAAACCGCCGGGGGTCTCATGACCACACGCTACCAGAGCGTGCCGGACGTGGTCACGGTCGGGCGCGCCCTGGAGCTTCTGCGGCGGTCCCGCTCGGCGGACGCGAGCTCCTACATCTACGTGGTGGACGCCCTGGGAAGGCTCACCGGCGTCGTTCCCCTGCGGCGCCTCATTCTGGCCCAGCCGCGCCAGTCCATCCGGTCGGTCATGGTGAAGGACGTGACGCGGCTCAAGGTCACGGCGCCGAGGGACGAGATTTTGAGCGTCTTCAATCAGTATCACTTCGTTTCGCTGCCGGTGGTGGACGACAAGGACCGCCTGGTGGGCATCGTCACGTTCGACGACGTCATGTCGGCCATGCGCCGGTCCGAAGAGACGGTGCTCCGCGGCGTGACGGGCGCGGATCCGCGCGAGGCGCTCAAGGAAACATGGGTGGCCACGCGCGGGCGGCTTCCCTGGATCACGGTGACGATCCTGGGGGGACTGGCCTGCGCCTTCATCGGGGGGTTCTTTCAGCGGACGCTCGCGGAACTGGTGGTCCTGGGGATCTTCATCCCCATCGTCCTGGCGCTCGGGGAATCGATCGGGGCCCAGACGACGTCGGTGGTCCTTTCGACGCTGGCGGGCGGCAATCCCTCGCGGGAAGAACTCCTGAGTTTCGTGCTGAAGGAGCTGCGGGTGGGAGCCCTCGTGGCGCTCTATTCGGGAGTCGTGGTGAGCGTGACGTCTCTGGCCTGGCACGGGAACCCGCGGTTGGGACTCCTGATCGGGGCGGCGGTTTTCATTTCCGTCGCCTGGGCGGCCCTCCTGGCGGTGGTGATTCCGGGCGCGATGAAGCGTCTGCGCGTGAATCCGGCGGTGGCCAGCGGCCCTCTCGTCCTGGCTTTGGCGGACCTTTCGACGCTCCTGGTCTACTTCGGCGGGGCGACGCTCTTTCTGCCCGCCCTCCGGTAGCGGCCGGCGGAACGCGGCGCGGCCGCGCCCTTCCGAGGGGAGCCGGCTGTCTAGAGGTTGGAGCCGTCCTGCCTAGTTTCTAGACAGGCAGGGCCGCCTTCCCCGGGGAAACAAGCGCAGGCACGGAGTTTGCTCACAGCCCGGGGCATGTCTTCGCGGCTTTCGCTTCTGAGCTCGGCGCTTCTTCACGGCGGGATCGCCGGTCTGCTCGCCTGGGCCGGCCGCGAAGGTCCCTCGCGCGAAGCCGCCGTGGGGGTGGCGGTGCCTCCGTTTGTGGCGCTTTCCCTGGAAGCCGGAGAGCCCGAACCGACGCCGGAGTTCCGCGCCGTCGAGGAGATGCCCCGCGCGGCGCTGGAGCCGGCCGAGCCGATCCTGGAGTTCGACCGCGAACCGGCGCCCCTGCCGGACGTGGACGGCGCGCCGTTCCGGCCGGCCGCGCCCGCGCCGTCCTGGAGCCGACCCCGCGTGGAGGCGCTCCGGAGGGTCGTGCGCTCCGCGGAATCGGTCCCCGAGGTCGAAACCGTGCGCGTCGCCGTGGAGGTGCACAACCCGCCGCCGGAATATCCCCTGGAGGCGCGCCGCGCCCGCAAGGAGGGCGTCGTGGTCGTGGACATCGCCATCCGCGCGGACGGGACGTGCGGGGATGTCCGGGTCGTGGAGGACGCGTCCGATCCGGCTTTCCGCGAGTCCGTGCTGGCGGCCGTGCGGACGTGGAAGTTCCAGCCGGCGCTCCGGGGCGGCCGTCCGGTCGAGAGCGTGCAGCGGTTCCGGTTCGTCTTCCGGATCGGGAACTGAACGGGAATTCGAGGGAAGATTCATCAACCGTAAGGAGGGGTAGCGCATGGTTTCCTGGTGGGTCGGTCTGATGCTGTCGGCGGTTGCGGGAGGGGAAGGCGAGAAACCTCCCGCCTTCGGTCGTCCGCTCAAGAATCTTCTCGAGGAGCCGGTATGGCTTCTCGAAGAGGAGGAAGAAGAGGTCGAGCAGGCGGGCAATCCCGCGGACCGGCAGCGGGCGCCGGAGCAGGATCCGACGCAGCCGCGGCGCAAGATGGTGGAGCGGGAGCAGGAGGTGATCATCAAGGCGCAGGTCTATTCGGAAGAAGACCGCGTGGGTCCGTACAAGCAGCCCGAGTGGACCCAGCACCGCCGCTGGCCCACGACGCGCGTCTATCTCCAGCAGCCGCCCGGCGGCGTGGAATTCGAGCAGTGGCTTGAAATCCGCGTGCCCAAGGAGGGCGGAAAGCGCAACGAGGTGCGCCTGCGGCACGAACTGGAGTTCGGGTTGGGAAGCCGGCTGCAGCTCGACCTCTACGCGCACACGCGCTGGACGCGCCATCGCAGCGGCGACGCTTCCTCGGACAATTCCCTGGAGTGGCGCGGCTGGTCCGCGGAGCTCCGCTGGGCGCTGGCGGACTGGGACGAGATCTTCGGCAATCCCACGATCTACTTCGAATACATCCTCTTCAACGGCGCGGAGGAGACGATCGAGCCCAAGCTCCTCCTGGGCGGAGAAATCGCGCCCGGATGGCACTGGGGAACGAACCTCGTCTACGAGCGGGAGCTGGCGGGGTTCCGCGACCGCACCGAGGAGTTCAAGATCACGGCGGGAGTCTCGCGAACGCTTATCGATAAGTATCTCTCCCTGGGCGCCGCCGTCGAAACGGCCTATGTCGTGGAGCGGGAGGACTCGACGCGGGCCGAGCGCGCGCGGGAGGTCCACATCGGCCCCTCCCTTCAGTTCCGGCCGATCCCCAAGGCGCACATCGATCTTGAGCCCCTGTGGGGCGTCACGGGGGAATCCAAGCGCCTGAAGATGTTCATCGTCTTCGGGTGGGACTTCTGAGGCGATTTCGGCACTCCCTATCTTAGACCCCGGGCGGGCCGGGGCCCCCGCGCCCCGGTCCGCCCCGCCCCCCCTCCCGGACGAATCACCTCGGGCTGCCGGAAGGATCGAGTCGCACGACGAGATCCGCGATCGCCCGCTTGAAGATCGCCTCGCTGGGCGGACCCACCAGCGACATCGTGGGTTCGTACCCGCCCTCCGCAATCGCCCGGTCGGTGCAGATGTATCCGGGGCCGCCCTCGCCGCAGGCCGCCACCGCCACGAACGCTCCCGGCCGCAGACTCTGGGCATAAAGCTGGTACTCCACGAAAGCCTCGCCGGGGAGATTCAGGATGAGAACCGGCCCGATCCGCAGGCCCCCGAAGTCCACCGCGGGGCGCTCCCGCAGCCGCTCGTACCAGGCCACCGCCAGCGCGGCCTTCAGGCGTTCCACGGCGGGACGGCCCGGATCGGCGAGCACGCGCCTCAGACGCTCCTCTCCGAACTCGGGCTCCGTCCGCGGCGCGAAGACCGCTTCGACGCTCGCCCAGACGAACCTCTCCGCCGGCGCGACGCGCGTGGAAGCGATCGCCTCGCGGGCCGCGGCGCGGAGCCGGTCGACGAGAAGCGCGCGAAGCTCCGCCGGGGGAGCGTCGCTGTACTTGCCCACGGTCAGGTCGCCGCCGCAGCCGGCGAAGTACACGTGAGGAACGCCCTCTTCCTTCTCGAACCGGGCGCGGAATTCGCCGGCCACGTCGGGGTCCGCCTTGCCGTCCCCGTAGTTGTTCTGGAGGTGGCTCGCATAATAGTGGAGCCTCGCGAGCGGCCGCGTGCCGTCGAAAAAAGTCACGGTGCGGAGCCACGGATCGATCGTTCCCTCCGGGGCGTCGCGGAGGGCCGGGTCCCGGACCGCGCTGTAGCGCACGAGGATCTTTCCGTCCGGCGCGCGGACGCGGCGGGTGGACGCGAATTTCTCGACGCGGCCGCGGCCGAACCCCACGTGGGTGAAGGGGCGCAGGCGCTCCCGCGCCTCCCGCACCGCCCGGGCGGCGCGGCGCGTGACCTCGTCCAGGAACGCGAGGTCGAGATGCCGGGGAGGCCGCGGGACGCGGTCGAGCAGCTCCTGAGCCCGCGTGTCCGCCAGCGGCGCGTCGTGTGCGTGCGTGCACTGCAGGGCCACCTGGGTTTCGGGCACTCCGGCGGCCTCCGCGATCCGCCTGCGGAAGAGGTCGTAGGCGCCCCCGTGGAGGCGGCACCAGTCGAGGGCCGCCAACACCGCGCGGACCGCGCCGTCGTCGAGGATCACGCCCTTGAGCAGAAGCGGCGCCTCGACGGACTCCAGAGGACGGATCCAGCCGCCGCAGGCGGGATGCCCCGGCGGAGGCGTCGCGTCGCATTCGAAGGTCGCCAGCCGAGGCGCCGCGGGCGGCCCGCCGGCGGCCCCGGCGCATCCCGCCAGGGCCACGAACGCCCAGCGCGCCAGGCGCGTCCTACCGGATCTGCCGCACATATTCGAGAAGATCGGCGACGTCCTGAAGACTCAGTCCCTTAAGGAGATCCTCCGGCATCGGCGACAGCCGGCCGGCCGAGAAGTTCACGATGTCCTTGCGGTAGACGGTCGCATCCTCCGCCCCCGGGCGCCGCAGCGTGATCGAACCGGCCGTGGAGGCGGCCAGAACGCCGCTCAGGATGCGGCCGTCCCGCGTCTCGACGACGTACGGAACGTAATTGGGCAGAACGACGAGGTTGGGCTCGACGATGTTCCGGAGAATCTGCTCCGGCGGATTATCGCGCACGCTGACGAGGTTGGGGCCGATCGCGACGCCCTCGCTTCCGACGGCGTGACAGGAAATGCAGAGCTTCCGGAACGTCGCGGCGCCCCGGGCGGCGTCTCCCCGCAGATCGAGGGCGCCGCGGAACGCTTCGAACCGCCCGGGGTCCGGCTCGAGGCGGGCGAGCGCCGTGCGCGCCCGGGCGGCGAGGGCCGCGTCCGGAAAGCCCAGGAGCTCCGACCGGCGGGCGGGGTCGAGGGAATCGGCGGGGATGTCTCCCCGTTCGATCGCCCCGAGAAGCGGCCCGAGACGCTCCTTGCGCGCGAACGCGGCGGCGAGGGCGCGTTCCCGCACGGCGGGCGTGAGTTTGCGCCACCGGGCGGCGGAAGCTTCCACGACATCCGTCCCCGGAAGAGCGTCGAGGGCCTCGATCGCCGCCCGCTGGACCGCCTCGGGATGCCGGGGGTCCAGAAGCTCCGCGAGACGCGCCGCCGGCGGGGAAGGGGCCAGGAGCCGGATCGCCTCGACGCGCTCGCGCTCCGGCCGGTCCGGGTCGAAGGCCGTCTCCAGGGCCTTCTCGCGCTCGGCGGCCCGCTCCCCCTCGCCCGACGTGCGCGCGAGCGCGGCCACCTCGCGGGCGGCGGCGCGGACCTCTTCGTCCGCGCGGCCGAGGAGCCGCGCCAG
>DATLZA010000164.1 GCA_035574235.1 Planctomycetota bacterium
GCCGCCGCGCCGCTCGCGCGCGCCCAGGCCGAGCTTCTGGCGGCCGCGCAGGCGATGCTGAATTCCGAGCGGGCCACCGCGGAGGCTCAGGCGGCCACCGCGCAGGCGCAGGCCGTCTCCCCGCCGGGGGTGCAGCCCGACCTGGGACAGGCGGCGCGGGACCTCGGCCAGGCGGCCGGGGCGCTGGATCAGGCCCAGCCGGCCGCGGCGGCCCGGTCGCAAGGTCAGGCGGTGGAAGCGCTGGGCCGGGCGCTCGAACAGCTCAACGCGCAGCTTGCCGCGCGGGGACTCCCGGCGGTTCAGCCCGGCCAGGCCGCCCAGGCGACGGCCGGCGAAGGCGCTCCGGAACCCGCCGCCGCGGGGCTCCCCGAACCCGCCGCCGGGCAACAGGCTCAGGCCCCGGGACAGGCGCCCGCGCCCGGACAGGGCCGGACCCCGGCGCCCTCGCCGGAAGAAAACGCGTCGCGCGGCCGGGGGGACCGGGAGCCTGACGGAACGCTCAAAAACGCGCCCTCGCAGCTCGGGCAGGCGCAGGGGAGCGGCTCGTTTCTCTATCTCCCGCCCCGGCAGCGGGACCTCATTCGCCAGGCGCTCGGCGAGGGGCTTCCGCCGGAATACGCGGCGCTCATTCAGCAGTACTACGTGAATCTGGCGCGGGGCCGGGCGGCCTCCGCGCCCGTTTCGCCGGAGAAGAAGAAATGAAGGCGCTCGCGGGGGCGTTCTTCCTGGGTATTCTTTTCGGCGGGCGGGTCGCCTCCGCCGGGGACGGGCTCGACGAGCCCACGCGGAAGGCCACGGCCAAGGCGCTCGAGTGGCTGGCCTCCCAGCAGCACGCGGACGGCTCGTGGGGCGACGGCCGGTATCCGCACAATACGGCGATCACGTCGTTTGCGCTGCTGGCGTTTTTGTCGCAGGGCCACCTGCCGGGCCAGGGGCTCTACGGCCCGGAAGTGGCCAAGGGCGCGCGGTTCCTCGTGGCGGCGACCCGGCCGGACGGGTACGTGGTGGGCCCCCGGGGCGGCAACATGTATTGCCACGGGATGGCGACCCTGGCGCTGGCGGAGCTTTGGGGCACGACGGGCGACGAGGAGATCCGTCCCGCCCTCGAGAAGGCGGTGGAACTCATCGTCCGGTCGCAGCACCGGGAGGGCGGCTGGAGGTACGATCCGGCGCCTTCGGGGCACGACATCTCGGTGACGATCATGCAGGTGATGGCGCTGCGGGCGGCCAAGAACGGCGGGCTGCACGTCCCGGACGCGACGCTCGAGAAGGCGCTCGCGTACATCGGGCGCTGCTACGACGCCAAGAGCGGCGGGTACACCTACCAGCCCGGCAGCCGCGAGCCGGGCTTCGCGCGGACGGCGGCGGGGGTGTGCGTCCTCCAGCTCGGGGGCCGGTACGACGCGCAGGAGATCCGGCGGGCCGTGGAGTATCTTCTCAAGAACGCGGACGACAAGAAGCACTTCTGGTACGGCCAGTACTACGCCGCGCACGCGCTGCACCAGGTGGGAGGCAAGGACTGGGAGCAGTGGTACGAGCGGATCAAGGGGCGGCTTCTTCCCAAGCAGCAGGCCAACGGCTGCTGGTCGAGCGGAAGCCTCGGCAGCGACGACGGAGCCGGTCCGGTCTATCAGACGGCCATCGCCGTCATCATTCTTTCCACGCCGCTGGGTTACCTTCCGATTTTCCAGAGCTGAACGCCGCGCCGTTCCCGTTGGAGCTCCCGTTCGTCCCGCGCTTGGGCAGCGCGCGGGCCTCCATGACGAAAAGCGGCGGGATGTGGAAGGGCTCGACCGTGAGGGACACGCGGGGGAAGACCTCGTCCAGATATCGCTTCAGGTGGCCGGAGCTCTGGTACACGAGGAACGCCCCGTGCGCGTCCAGGACCGCGCGCGTGTCCCGGAGGATGGCGCGCTTGTCCGTCTCCGAATAAAGCGAGAAGGGGATCCCGGAAAGCACGTAGTCGACCCGTTCCACGCCCGCCTCGCGGAGCACCTCCCGGACGTTCTCGGCGCTGTCCCAGAAGACGCTCGCCCGGGGGTCGCGCAGCCTGCGCAGCAGGCGCACGAAGTCCGGGTTGCGCTCGATGAGAATCAGCCGCGACCCGGCGGGGAGCCGCTCGAGGAGCATGCGGGTGAACGGCCCCGTGCCGGGCCCGTACTCGACGACCACCCGCGGGCGCGAAAAATCGATCCGATTGCAGATCCGGCGGACGAGATAGGCGGAGGTGGATTTGACCGAGGCGATGCGGTAGTCGCGGAGGAACTCGCGCAGGAGGAAGAGCTTCTCCGGGAACGAGTTCCGGCGCGATCCGTTTTCGGAGTGCTCCATAACGCTTCCCTTGGGCGACCTCCGCCGGGGACGGACAGGGAACCTCCGGCGTCTGGATAAAAGGCTGTGAGTTGGAGGTCTTTCCGTCAATCAAATTCCGCCTCAGTCCCGCCGGATGACGCCGCAGGCGATCCGCCCGCCGGAGTCGCCGGAGGGCTGGCTCGTTCCGTCGTCGGGCTTCTCGTGCAGGACGAGCGAGGTGCCGCCGGGCCGCAGGAGGGAGTGGCGCCCCGGCCCCAGCGTCACGTGCGGCGCCAGGAGGAGCGCCCGCGCGCGGCGGTCCTCCCCGACCGTGACGTTGGGGAGGTCTCCCGCGTGCGGCCCGTCCGGATGGAGCAGTCCGTGCTTGCGGCCGAACGGGTTGAAGTGGTCCCCGGCGCTGCGGAACTCGGGGGGCCGGCACTCGCCGGTCTCGTGAATGTGCACGGCGTGGACGCCCGGAGGCAGGTCCGCGATCCGCAGGTCGATCCAGACGCCCCGCTCGTCTTCCCGGAAGAGAGCCTGTCCCACGAGCTTCCCCCGGGCGTCCAGAAGATCCGCGCGCGCGGTCCGGGGCGGTTCCGGGGGTTCCTGGGGGAGCTCTTCGCGCTCGCAGGCGGCCAGAAGGGCCGCCGCGCAGAAAAGGCCGGCGCCGGGGGCGTTTTTCACCGCGCGTTCCCGGGACCGCTCACTCGGCGACGAAGGCGGAGGGGTTCTCCTGGAAGCGCGTCATGCACGCGTCGGAGCAGAAATGATACTCGCGGCCGTGCACCGTGGCCTTGCGGGGCGTGGTTCGATCGACGAACATGCCGCAGACGGGGTCCTTGACCTGGTCTTTCATGGGCGGCTCCTTCAGGCTTCCGTCCCGATGAGCCGTTCCGGACGCCCCCCGTTACGGGAGGAGGAGATACCGGCCCCCCGTGCGCTCCGCCAGGCTCCGCAGCATGGGCGCCTCCGCCCCGAGCCGCACGGCGTGGAAGACCGGCCGCAGCGGGCGCGCGCGCCGGGCCACGACCCGGCCCACGAGCTCCTCGTCCACGACGCGACCCACCGTGGGGCGCCCGTCGGAAAGAAGCACGATCGTGTCGGCCCCTTCCTCGCGCAGGATTCCCGAGTCGGGGTTCCCGACCCAGAGCAGCGCCTTCTCGAGCGCTCCGTAGAGATCGGTCCCGCGCGCGTCCGGGGCCTGGCGGTCCACGAAATCGGCGGCGTCGCGCCGCGCGTGGGCGTCGAGCGGACGCAGAGTCCCCGCGAAGGAAGAAACGCCGGCTCCGAAGAAGAGGATGTTGACGCGGGTCCCGTCCGGCAGGGCGCCCAGCAGCCGCTTGAGCTCCCGCCGCGCGGCCTCGAAGCGTCCTTCTTCGCGCATGCTGAGGGAGCGGTCGAGGACGAAGCACACGCGCGACGAGGCCACGGGCACGTCGTAGAACGCCGTCGTCACGCCCGGGCGGGGGGAAGGATCGCCGGCGGCGCCTCCGCTTTCCCGCCGGGCGCGCCAGGCGTGGACGTCCGGCGGGAGGCGCTCTCCCGTGAGCGCCTCGAGCGCCCGGTGCGCCGCGTCGCGGAGGCGCAGGTCGCCGGTCGCCAGGACCTCGACGAGGCGGGGGACGGACTCCGGGGAGGCGGCCAGGCCCCGGATCGCGGCCTCCCGCACCTGCCAGCAGGGGTGCTCGAGGAACGCGGCGGCGGCCCGCGGGCCGAGTCCGGGGACGATCGCCGCCAGGACGACGGGCTCGCGTTCCCCTTCGAGCGCGGCTTCGAGAGGCAGGCGCGCCCCGGCTTCGGCGAGCGCCTCGTAGATCTCGCTCTTGAGGACCCAGGAGGCCGAGCGGCGGGCTTCCCGGGCGAGCTCCTCCGGCGCCCGCTCCGCGAGGGGACGCAGGCCTTCGCGGAGGAGATCGTAGACGATCTCTCCGTCCACGGCGCGGCGGGTGAGCTCCGTCACGCGGCGGACGGCTTCGGCCCGGCGGCGGTCCTGCGCGCGTTCCTCGCCGAGCCCGAAGGAGAAGGCCGTGTCGAGGTCCTCGACGTCGCGGCGGGCGTCCCGGAGGGCGCTCAGGAGGGCCGCCTGCCGGTCGCGGAAGCGGCCCAGGGCGGAGGCGACCGCCCGCGCCGCGCGCGGGCCGTCCTCGCGGGCGAGGCCCGCCTGGGCCTCCCGGGCGGCCGCCGGATCCGCCCGCTCGACCGCGTCGAGGAGGCGGCCGGCGGGGTCCTGAAGCGTCCCGAGCGCCGCGATCCACGCGAGGAGGCTCACACCCTATTGGACGCCGCGCGCGGGCCCGGGTAAAGACCGGCGGCTCAGGCTTTGAGGTGCGGGTCGATCTCCTTGAGGAGCGCCGCTTTCGGGGCGGCCCCGACGTGGCGCCAGACTTCGCGTCCGCCGCGGAACAGGACGAGCGTGGGGACGGAGAGCACGCCGTGGGAGGCGGCGGCGTCCTGGGCGTCGTCCACGTCCACTTTCACGACCTTGAGCGAGGCGCCCTTCTCGCGGGCGATCTCCTCGACCACCGGGGCGAGCGCGCGGCACGGTCCGCACCAGGTGGCGTAGAAATCGACCAGGACGGGCCCCGCGGCGCGCAGAACTTCCGCCTCGAAGGCGTCCGCGCCGACCTGAGCGACTTTGGACATGGGAGCGTTCCTTTCCTGGGAGTTATCCGAGCGGCCGGACTTCCGCGTAGGAGCCCTTGCGGCCCGGAAGCGCGGGGGTCACGAGATACGCGTCCCGGTCCACCTCGGGGTCCCTGGCCAGCGTCTGCCGCTGAATCTTCTTCTGCAGCTTGAGGATTCCGTCCAGAAGCGCCTCCGGCCGCGGGGGACAGCCCGGCACGTACACGTCCACCGGCACCACCTTGTCCACCCCCTTGACCACGGAGTAGCCCCACTTGTAATAGGGCCCGCCCCCCACGACGCAGACGCCCATGGC